>DATLVQ010000023.1:0-3961 GCA_035577325.1 Bryobacteraceae bacterium
ATCCGCTTCTTTACTGCTCTGACCGGGTTCGGGCGCGGGTTTCTTCGCTTGACGAAGTTTGTCCAACAGGCCCATCATAGCCGAGCATAACTGAGTTGCTGGTCAATGCGCGAGATAGGTTTTTGGGGAGAGCCGATCCTTCAGAGTCACTCTCTGCCAACTGGCGCAAAAACGTCCGACTCGTTGATGTGCGCCAGTCGGCGGGAGCCGGAAGTCATTTCTGAGACGAATACCGACCGATAACACTGGATAACGCTTCCTTATCCACATCCACTTGACCATCCCTGGATCTAGGGTTTCCCAGATCCCTTTAATGCCCCTATTCTATAGGGACATTCCACGGCGCATGGTCGAACCCGAGTTCCTTTGCACGGAGATAGCACTTCAGAGCCTTCTCGGGATCACAAGGCACGCCCGGCAAGCCGAGACAATACAGTGTTCCAAGATTGTTCCATGCAACTGGGTTGTCCTGTTCGACGGCGCGACGGAGCCATTCTTCGGCTATAACTGCGTCCTGCGGCACACCGTAGCCACATTGGTACAACAGCGACACCATGCACTCGGCGTCGGAGTTACCCTGTTCGGCAAAAGGAACAGCCGAACGTAACACCTCGGCGTAGTCGCCACGGGCGAATGCCTCGATTGTCGCCACTGTATTGTACATTTCCGGCATCGGTTAACTTTTAGAGTACCGCTGCGCTCGGGCATTCCGCTTACCGAGCTTGTTCACCAGAAACGCAGGTTAAACGGGAATTTCGGAAAATGCCGCGCTGAGTCTAGAAACGTGACACGTCAGGACCAAACCCGCCAAAAGCCGGCTTGTCCATGGATTACCAGACCATCAATGGAGTCAACATTCCGCGACACGTATCATTCGGTATTGGCGGAGCATTCTCCATTTCAATGGAGTTTGTCGAATGCTCGGTCACAAGGCGCTCGCATTCGGACTCTGAACCAAAATAAGGATCATCCGAACTCGGCATCGATGGTCGCTGTCGATTCGGAAGTTACTGTTGACGTTTACCGGTTGGCGAAAACGAAGTTCTAATTTAGAAAATAGGTCGCGCAGACGATTGGGGCGGCGCTGGGGAAGTTGTAAGGGGCGAAAAAGCCCGCAAGAGCGGCGTGGCCCTACGCTACGGTTGACCAGATCAAACCAGCCACCTGGCTGCCACTGCGGCGGCGCCGGCTGCACAGTGTCCGCCCGATGCGGCAGCCAGGTGGTTAAAGGCGAGCGGCTAGCTTAGTAGCCGGTGCCGCCATAACCGGCGCCGCCGCGCTGCATCGGTTTGTCGGTCTTCGCAAAGTCCGCAGCGGCTTCGCCGGATGACGCTATGTCTTGCGCTCCGGTTTGCTTCAACACGTCTTTCGCGCGCCTTACCCAATCAGAGTTGTCGCAATGGACAGACAGAAGGATGCCCCCTGCTTTGATACGGCCTTCATACCGTTTGGCCTCATACTCGGGCATGCCCAGTCCAACCAGGGCGCCCACGAACCCGCCCACCGTACCGCCGACGCCGATGCCAGCCAGGACTCCGACGATCGGACCAGCGGCAATAAACGGACCCACGCCGGGGATCGCGAGCGCGCCAATTCCGGCCAGCCAGCCGAGCGCGCCACCCACTACAGCGCCCGATCCCGCGCCGGTGGCCGCTCCTTCGGGAGCCTTGGTATCTTTCTTGTGCGCAAAATCCTTAGTGCCCTCGTTTTCGGGAAGCAGCACCGAAATATCGGTGTTGCGGAAACCTTTTTCCCGCATAGTGTCAACGGCTCCTTCGACTTCAGCCACGTTTCGGTAGATTCCGTACACTGCTGTATTCTTGCGTGCCATGATGACTCTCCTAATGAATTAGGTTGCGGACGTCGTGGGATGCGACACAGTTTCGTCCGACAGTATTTTTACTGGGCAGGTCAATCTCCGTTTGGCGTAATCCGCTGACAAACAAAGATGCGGCGACTTGGTATCCGGTTAACTTCTACAGGAATTGGTAAGGTTTACCTGATGGCGCGGCCAAGAGTATGCGCGCGAACATTTCAATTTAGAAAATAGGTGCGATATAGCGTATCGCGTTGTTTCGGTACGAAGCCGGCGTCGCGGATCATGCGGCGCAGCTCTTCTTCGGAAGCGCGGTGGTGGGCGCCCGCGGCGGAGACGACATTCTCTTCGATCATGATGCTGCCGACGTCGTTGCCGCCAAAACGCAGGCCGAGCTGGCAGGTCTTGAGACCCGGCGTCACCCAGGACGACTGAACGTTCTCGATGTTGTCGAGGTAAATGCGCGAGAGGGCCAGCATTTGCAGGTATTCGACGGCTGTGGCTTCTTCTTTGACGAAACGGCCGAGCGACGTGTTCTCGCGCTGGAAGGTCCAGGGGATGAAGGCGGTGAAGCCGCCGGTGTCTTCCTGGATCTGGCGCACGATTTCCAGGTGATTGACCCGCTGTTCGAACGTCTCGCCGCAGCCGAACATCATGGTCGCGGTTGTGCGCATGCCGAGTGCGTGCGCGGAACGGTGCACGTCGATCCAGTCTTGCGTGGAACACTTCAGGCGGCTGATGCGGTGGCGCACGGCGTCGTCGAGAATCTCGGCACCGCCGCCGGGAATGGAATCGAGGCCGGCATCGCGCAGTCGCGCGATGGTGTCACGGAGGGTGAGCCCGCTGACCGCCGCGATGTTGGTGATCTCGGGCGCGGAAAAACAGTGGCAGTGAATTGCGAAGCGCTGTTTGATGGAGCGCAGCAAATCCTCGTACCAATCGATCTTGAGATCGGGGTGCAGGCCGCCCTGCATCAGGATGCCGGTACCGCCCAGGTCAATGGTCTCCTGAATTTTGTCGAAGATAATTTCTTTAGAAAGGATGTAGCCTTCGGCATGGCCCATGGGCCGGTAAAACGCGCAGAAGCTGCAATATTCAGTGCAGAAATTGGTGTAGTTGATGTTGCGGTCGATGATGTACGAGACCACGCCCTCCGGGTGCAGTTTGCGCCGCACGGCATCGGCGGCCATGCCGATGCCGATCAAATCGTCGGAGCGGAGCAGATCGAGAGCTTCGTCGCGCGAGATCATGGGTGCGAAACACCATCTTACAACAGGGGTATGTGCTGCAAACATTTCCGGCCGGGATGGCGGGCCTCAGGTTCCAGCGCGTTTCGGCTTTGCTTTTGACTCCTGAGGTTCGGTGACTGCCGCGTCGAATCGCGCCGAGACCGCATCGAAGGCAGGCGTGGGACCGTTCCATCGCAAGTGATCTACGTCGTCGAAGAGCGGGATATCGGTCCGGAGCGTGGCGAGCGTTCGGAACAGCAGCGCGGTTTCGCGCTCGCGAAGGAGCGTCTGCGCCAGAGCACTAGCGTTGGCGGCGTTGACATGCCACTCGCCCGAATCCGCGGGAATAGATTCAATATGGCCAAACTTTGCGAGAACGGCGGCCGATGATTTCGCCCCCCAGCCCGGCAGGCCGGGATAGCCGTCGGCCGAATCACCGACCAGCGCCAGGTAGTCGGGGATCGACTCCGGCGGGACGCCGAACTTCCGGATGACACCGGCTTCGTCGAGCGTGACGCGCGTGCGCCGATTCAACTGGACGATCTTCGCGCCGCGCACGCATTGAGCGAGGTCTTTATCGGGGGTGCAGATGACGACTTGCTCGACACGGGCATCGCTGGCTGCCGCCACCGCCCCGGCAGCCAGCGCATCGTCGGCTTCGAACTCGACCATCGGCCAGACCGCAACGCCTGCCGCCGAGAGCGCTTCTTCGAGCAACGTGAATTGCGCCAGCAGATCGGGTTCCACACCCTCGGCGGTTTTGTAGCTTGGCCATAACCCGTTGCGGAACGATTCGATCACGTGATCGGTCGCCACCGCGACATGGGTTGCGCCGTCTTTGATCATGCCCAGCACCGATGCGAGTACGCCGCGAGCCGCCGCCACCTCGCGGCCATCCCGGTCCCGGGCGGACGGC
>DATLVQ010000024.1:0-4985 GCA_035577325.1 Bryobacteraceae bacterium
TTTCGAAACATACAAGACCTTCTGCCCTTACCTGGTGGGTAGTTACGAGCAAGTGGCCGTAGAGCTCGCGCGCTATATCGCGGCCGGCTACCGCACTTACATTTTAGACATCCCTGCCGCCGAAGAGGAACTCGAACATGCAGGAAAGGTGTTCCGGTTGGCATTGCGGAGTGTGAATCAATGAGCGCAAGACTCCTGCAGGACCGGCTCACGTTGCAGGCGGAGCGCCGGCCGGAAGCCTGCGCTGTCGTCTGCAACGGAGAACGCATTAGTTATGGCGAGCTGGAAGAGGCCAGCAACAGGCTGGCCCGTGCGTTGAGAGCGGCCGGTTGTGGGCGGGGAGACCGAGTCGCATTGCTGCTGCCCAAGTCGATACAGGCCCTGATCGGCATGTTTGCGGCTCTCAAAGCGGATTGCATTTATGTACCTCTCGACACCCATAGCCCCGCGGCACGCGTGGTTCGAATTCTCGAAGCTTGTGAGAGCCGCTGCGTCCTGGCAGTTGGGTCCACCGCCGCGTTACTTAATGACGGCCCGCGACAGGCCGGCGTAGCGGACTCCATGCGGATTGGATGGATGGATGGCGGCGCGACTCTAAAGCATGGAATGCGAGCCGCGTTTTATTGGGGTGATGTCCTGCGCTGTTCCGCCCTGCCGGTAAGGGCCTCGAACGTCGAGACCGACGCGGCCCATATTTTGTTCACATCCGGCTCGACCGGAATGCCGAAAGGTGTCGTCATCACACATGCCAGCGTAAATCACTTTGTCGAATGGGCCGTCCGTTATTTCGGCATGCAGTCTTCCGACCGGATCTCCGGTCATCCGCCTCTTCATTTCGATTTGTCCACCTTCGATATCCACGGGACCGTTGCCGCTGGAGCCCAACTCCATCTTCTGCTGCCTGAGCTGAGCATCTTGCCGCACCGGCTGGCCGCTTTCATACGCGATTCCGAGTTGACGCAGTGGTTCTCCGTTCCTTCCATCCTGAATCACATGGCGAAATCGGACGTGGTTCTGGACCATGACTTTCCGACACTCAAACGCCTATTATGGTGCGGCGAGAAATTTCCCACGCCCGCGCTGATTTATTGGATGCGGCGTCTGCCCCACGTAGATTTCGTGAATCTCTATGGTCCCACGGAGACAACGATCGCCAGCAGCTACTACCGCGTGCCGCATTGTCCAGAGGAAGACACGGCTGAGATACCCATCGGCGCACCTTGCGATGGGGAGCAGCTCCTGGTGTTGGATGAACAGTTGCAGCCTGTTGCCCAAGGACAAATCGGCGACCTTTATATCGGTGGGGCGGGCTTGAGTCCCGGTTATTGGAAGGACCCGCAAAAGACCAGCGAGGTGTTTGTGTCCGATCCTGCCAGCGCAGATAGCTCCAGGAGAATCTACAAGACAGGAGACCTGGCAAGGATCGCCAGCGATGGCTCGATCTACCTTGTCGGCCGGTCGGATTCGCAAGTCAAGAGCCGGGGGTATCGCATTGAGTTGGGCGAAATCGAAGCCGCCGTGCATGCCGTGCCCGGAGTGCGCGAGGCGGCTGTGGTGGCCATTGATGCGGGCGGATTTGAGGGCACCACGATCTGCTGTGCCTACGTGCCGTCACCAAGCTTAGCGCTCTCGCCGCTTTTGTTGAAAAAACATTTGTCGCAGGTTCTGCCGCATTACATGCTGCCCGCACGCTGGCTGGTGCTGGATCGCATGCCACAGAACGGTAACGGCAAAATCGACCGGCCATGGCTGAAGGAGCAGTTCCGCCATGAGCCAGTCCCGAACATGGCGTCCCCGCAGGTACAGCCCGTGAAGGAGGCTCTACATGCTGTCTGAGGAGGATCTGGCAAGTCAGGTTCAAGCGCTGCTCGCGGAAAAACTATTCGTGACGGTCGAGTCCCACGAGACGGATCTGCTGGCCGCCGGCATTCTGGATTCGCTCACCCTGGTGCAGATGTTGATGCACTTGGAAGAGCGTTTTGGGCTGAGGGTGGCGGTGGAGGATTTGGAGATTGAAGACCTCCGGTCCATCCATGCTATCGCTCGTCTGGTCGCCCGTCAGAAACGTGGCTCCGCAACCGTGTCCATGCACCACGTTGGGCATGGCGTAGGCGCGGACTGAATCGAGGAACATGAGTCAGGTGGCCATTCGAATCCAGCCTTTCACCGAAGAATTCACCGGAGCTGTTGTGGAATTCAATCGCCGGATGCGCCCCGCAGGCGTGCCGTTTGGAGTTCCCGAAACGGGAGTCCCCGAGTGGCTGCCGAAGCTCGACGGCCGGAAGATTCATCAGGAAATCTTTCTGGCGGTGGAGGATGGTTGTGTGAGAGGCGCCTACACGTTCAAGCAGCAACCATTTTCTTTCGGTGGACGCATCCTCTGGGTGGGGGCGTGCCAGATGCCCATTTCAGAAGGGATCATCGACAAGCGGTACAGCCTGGTTGGTCCGCAGATCATCAGCGATGCCCTGCGGAGACAGCCGCTTTCATATGGCCTGGGAATCGGCAGCCGCGATGCCGCGGTGACGAGGCTGCTGTCGGCGATGGGCTGGCGCTTGACGGTGATTCCCTTTTTTTTCAAGGTTCGCCACGGATTCCGGTTTCTGAGGAATATCCAGCATTTGAGGAACACGCCGTTTCGGCGGTGGCTGTGCGATATCGCCGCCTATTCGGGTCTTGGGTGGGCGGGCGCCAAGGTCATTGGTGCTGCGCGCAGTAGAAGTTCCGGCCCCGCATTGTCGGTGGAACGCGCCGGCGAGTTTTCTTCGTGGGCAGACGATCTCTGGTGGAGATGCCGCGACAGGTACTCCATGATTGCCCTCCGCGATGCAAGCGTTTTGAATATTTTGTATCCGCCAACCGACGCAAGATTCATCCGCCTGAAAATTCTCGACGGCCGTCGTGTTGTCGGCTGGTCTGTCGTGATGGACAGCCTAAAGTCAGGCGACAAGTACTTTGGCAATATGCGAGTGGGGGCCATCGCAGATTGCCTGGCTCTGCCGGAAGATGCGAGCCAAGTCGTCCGAGCCTCAGTGCGGGCTCTGGAAGAATGCGGCGTCGATCTGCTGGTGTCGAACCAGAGTCATCCGGCATGGGGCCGCGGACTCAAAAAGGCCGGCTTCCTAGCAGGGCCGTCTAATTTTTATTTCATTACATCGAAGGAGTTAACCCGGCTGTTGGATGAAAGCGATCCTGCGGGCGCACGAATTCACCTCAACCGCGGCGATGGCGACGGACCGATACATCTTT
Source organism: Bryobacteraceae bacterium (assembly GCA_035577325.1). Lineage (GTDB taxonomy): Bacteria > Acidobacteriota > Terriglobia > Bryobacterales > Bryobacteraceae > QHXW01. The sequence goes on from DATLVQ010000024.1 coordinate 3,250, forward strand.
GAAATCGAAGTACTGAGTGCACATGGAACTGGCCACCAGACGTAAAACGCTTCGCCTGTTATCCAACGGCATGTACGTCATCACATCGCGGTGCGGCGATCATTACGGCGCCGCCACCGTGACCTGGCTTTCGCAGGCATCGTTCAAGCCTCCGCTCATCATGGCTGCGATTCGGACTGACAGCACAGTCTTCAAATGCCTCTCCTGCAGTGGATTTTCCGCCATTCACGTTCTAGGGGCCGAGCAGCAGGAAATTGCACAGAGGTTCTTCTTCCCGACTCAGGCGGACGATGGCTGCATCAATGGCGAGCCCTTTACTGCAGGCGTGACCGGCGTTCCCATTCTGCTAAATATGCCCGCGCACCTTGAATGCCGGGTCGTTCGAATCCTGGCTGATGTCGGCGACCATGCCGTCGTCCTATTCGAAGTCGTGGAGGCGGCGTGCCGTGAAGTTGTCCGGCCACTGACGATTGCGGAATCGCCCTGGCAGTATGGCGGGTGAACACTGGCAAGAAGGCTCTGGATCGAAATCACCGGTGAGAATCGCAAACACTACAACGCCTGTTGTCGTCTTGGCATGCCCGCATCATGGCGGCCTGGGCGTCACGCGTAGCCTTGGCCGGCTCGGAGTACCGGTGTTCAACGTTGACTCAAACCGTTGGGCGCCCGCACTATTCTCGCGATATTGCACGGGCAAGTCCCATTGGGATTTTGACAATGCCCCCGCGGAGAAATCCGTGGATCAACTGATGACTTTGGCTCGTCGCGTGGGGCAAAAGTGCATGCTGATCCCGACCACCGACGCCGCCACCATATTTGTCGCAGACCACGCGGCCATCCTCAAAGAGTCGTATATCCTTCCTGTCCAAAGCAGTGCCATGATCCAGTTGCTTTGCAATAAGAAGCAAATGCACGATTTCGCTAGAAAATCCAATATCCCGACGCCCACGACCTTCTGGCCCCAAACGCGCGCCGATTTGATCGAATGCCTGAGAAGTTTGCATTTTCCCGTCATGATCAAGGCCGTTGACGGCCAACTCCGAAAGCGCGGCCACAAGACTAAATGGATTATTCGCAGCCGGCAAGAGCTTTTTGTCTTGTATGACTGGCTCGGAGATCCAAATGCCGGCGACCTGATCGTCCAGGAATATATCCCTGGCGGCGAGGACACAGTGTGGATGTTCAACGGCTACTTCAACCAGAATTCGGAGTGCCTGGTTTCCTTTACGGGCAGAAAACTGCGGCAGTGTCCCGTTTATACCGGCGTGACCAGCCTTGGGATCTGTCAGAAGAACGAAGTTGTGGAGGACACCGCCAAGAGGCTTATGAAAGCCGCCGGATACCACGGCATTGTCGACATGGATTTCCGCTATGACGCGCGCGATGGTGAATATAAACTGCTGGACGTCAATCCGCGAATCGGCAGCACATTCCGGCTGTTCGTTTCAGAGGACGGGATGGACGTCGCTCGTGCGCTCTACCTGGACTTGACAAACCAACCCGTGCCTCCCGCCCGGCTCCATGAAGGCCGCAAGTGGATGGTGGAAGATTTCGACCTGACCGCATCATTTCGCTATTGCCGCGACGGGATGCTGACGCTTCGGGAATGGGTGCGATCGCTGCGCGGCATTGAAGAATCGGCTTTCTTCTGTCTCGATGACTTGGTACCCGTCCTGATGATGCTGCGCGCCGACATCAGTGAATTCATTCGACGCATCAGGCCTCGCTGGAATCCG
>DATLVQ010000025.1:0-2400 GCA_035577325.1 Bryobacteraceae bacterium
ACCTCAGGGCCGTCGATTACGGGCGGTTCCACGAACACCGCGGTCGATGTGCCCGCGGGAACGCTGTAGACGAGCCGGTGTGTGACCCGTTCCGGCGCAGTACCGGGCGGCACGATCAGATCGACGTCGACCGAAACCGCCGCCGACGCGGGGATTTCCGTCACCGGCTTCTTGTCCAGGAGGGTCTGGGTCGCAGCGACGAGCACCGGCCCCTCGATCCGCGTGAGCTCCTTCGCAGCGGGATCGAGGACCGTCAGGCTCGTCAGCGTGACCGGTTGGTCGACCGCGTTGACGACGAGCAGCTCGTACTCGACATGGTCCTTGCCGTCGTCGCCGCGTACAACCTGGGCATCGTGAATCGGACTAACTAAAATCGCCGTCGGCCGGCCACGTTCCTGCTCGACTGGGCGTCCGAACGCAGGGAGCGCGAGGGCCAAGACAATGCCCATAAGAATTGATGGATTCATTGTTTTTTGTATTTCCCCGCCGCGGTTGAATTCTAATCCAGGTCCTTAATCAAAAGTTTATCGGCGTTCCCGGAGTGACGTACTTGGAGACTTCTCTGAGTATGTCGAGAGCGGAGGCGTCAGTGGTGGTCTTTTCGGTTTTAGTCGTTTCTACTACTACTGTTACCCCCGTCGCCATATTGTAACCAAACGCACCGCTATATCCATTGATACTCGGGTTCTGTACGAGCCATCCGTTGGCTACAACGAACCCGTACGCGAAATACAGATCCTGTTTGTTATTGCCCTTCCTTACCGATGTTGGCGCGATCTGCTCCTTGAAATGCTCGCGCGATATCAGATGTCCAGTGCCGAAAATCGGTCCCCATTTACCTAAGTCATAAAGGTTCGAGACAGGGAGAGCAGGCGATGAGCCCCAGAATGGATTCCAGTAGGTACAATCCTCATAGATCTTACGATCCATGGTGAATGCATGCAGCACCGGCGCCTTGATGCTTTGATCGACAGGATACTCGGTATCCTTCATGCCGAGCGGACCGAAGATATTCTTATCGTATAATTCCTTCATGGATTGCTTGGTGGCGCGCTGAATGACCTGGCCCAGTATAACGTTGTCCGTATGGGAATATTGCTGGCTTGTGCCAGGTTCGAAGTTCATTTTGCCGTCCCGGATAGAGTAATTTATCAGCTCCTCGTCCGTGAAGGTGCGGAAGGGCTCGGCAAGCGCCAGGTTCACGAAATCTTGCACTCTCACGTAATCGATATATCCAGCCGTGTTCGCTACCAGCATCCGCACGGTCACCTTGTCAGCAGCTAGCAGGTTCGGAAGCCAGCGCGATATCTTATCGTCCAAGCTTATGCGTCCCTGCTCAACAAGCATGAGCAGAAGGGTAGACATGAATGTCTCCGCGATGCCGCCGATGCGGTAATGCATCGCTGTGGTTGCCTTTTGGGTTGTCATTGAATTGCCTAGAGCCATGGTGATGACCTCACGGTCATGCACCCACATCCCAAACTCGACGGCTTTGGTTGCTGCCTTCTGGGATTCCGCCTGTACGATCTCTCGTACCCGCCTCGGGTCTGTGTTAGGTGCTTCAGTCTGCCCTATCGCAGATTGCTTACCCGAGAAGCACGGTGAGATGCATAGCAGGATTAACAGCCCCATTTTCATTTAACCATTTTGCGTGGGCGCACGCTCAATGGCTAGCATTTTGCGCGTGGTCTTGAATCGGTGATTCACGGTCGCGGCGAATTGGTTTGACCGGTTGGCGAGATTTCTCCCAAACTCCCTGACTATGAAACCCCCCATTCCACAAGTTCTAATCCATCACGTGATGGCGCGTGCCTAGCCAATTTACAAGGCGAGGGCGAAGGCGAGTGAGAATCTGCGTCGTGTCACGGCCGCTACGAGCGTGAGGACATTCTTCCTTGCCTCCGCGATGGCACTCCTTCTTGCCTCCTGCGGTTCGAAGTCGTCGCGGCCTAGCTACGGTGCTGCGATTCAGGAAGGGCAGACCGCTGCGCAAGAGCTCATCAATCAGGGCGCCTCCGCGGTCACGATCGCCCTCGTGGATGACAAGCGCATCATTTGGAGCCAGCGTTTCGGCCTGGCCGATCGCGACACGGGCCAGATACCAACCGACTCCACCATGTTCGGCATCGGCTCGGTGAGCAAGATGCTTGCAACCATTGCCGTGATGAAGCTCGTAGATCGGGGCATCGTCGACCTTGACACACCGCTGGTCACCTACCTGCCGGGCTTCCAGATGGCTGCTGCAGGATATGAGAAGATCACCGTCCGGATGCTCCTCAACCACTCATCGGGCTTCCCGGGCACCGACTATCGCAATGCCATCACCCGCTCTCCCGTGCCGGGATATTTGGATCAGGTCCTCCAAACGCTCTCCATGTCGCGGCTCAAGGCCCCGCCAGG
>DATLVQ010000026.1:0-2161 GCA_035577325.1 Bryobacteraceae bacterium
TATTCGCTGTCCGCCGGCGGCCCTATCATTTTTCCGTCCGTTGGCGCGATCTGTTTGACTCCTATTTGCCCGCACATGCTGACCAACCGGCCGGTCATCGTGCCCGAGACCAGCACCATCCGCATCACCTGCCAGGCGGAAGATGATTCGGCGTTTCTCACCATCGACGGGCAGATCGGCGAACCACTCCAGAAAGGTGACCAGATCATCTGCCGCAGTTCCACCCATACTCTGATGCTGATTCGCCCGCCGCGCATGCTGTTCTTCGACGTGCTCCGCGAAAAGCTCAAATGGGGCGAGCGGTGAAGCGGGCCTCGCTCACTGCGTGGATCTTCATTGGAATGGCAGCGGGGATTGCAATCGGGATCGCCGCGCCCGGTATGGCCAGCCGGCTAACGCCCGTGAGCAACATTTTTCTGCGCCTGATCCGCTCTATCATCGCGCCGTTGATTTTCGGAACACTCGTCTACGGGATCGCCGGCGCGGGCGATTTGAAGCGCATGGGCCGCATCGGCCTGAAGGCGATCGTCTATTTCGAGGCCGTCACGACCGTGGCGCTGTTTCTGGGTCTTGCGGCGGTCAACCTGGTGCGGCCGGGATCGGGGATGAAGCTGACGCCGGCGGCGTCCGAAACGGCCATTTCGCAAGCGGCGCCTACCGTCAGTTCCGTGCTCGAGCACGTGTTCCCGTCAAGCATCATCGACGCCATGGCGCGCGGGGATGTGCTGCAAATTGTAGTGTTCGCCTTTTTGTTTGGAGCCGCGTGCGCGGGCATCGGCACAAAGGCCAAGCCGGTCGTGGCATTTTGCGATTCGCTGGCCGAGGTGATGTTCCGATACACGAACTACGTGATGTATCTGGCGCCGCTGGGTGTGGGCGCGGCCATTGCGGTGACCGTAGCCAGCAAGGGCGCGGGTGTGCTGTTCGGTCTTGGCAAGCTGGTCCTGACGATGTACGTGGCGCAGATCGTTTTCGTGGTCCTGGCGCTGGGCTCGGTAATAATGTTGTTCCGGATTCCCGTGGGCGCGTTCTATCGCGCCGTCCGCGAGCCATTTCTCATCGCGTTTTCGACAGCATCGAGCGAAGCTGCACTCCCGCGCGCGCTCGAGAACATGGAGCAGTTCGGTGTGCCGAAGCACATCGTCGCTTTCGTCTTGCCCACCGGTTACAGCTTCAATCTGGATGGATCGACGCTCTACTTATCGCTGGCCTCGGTTTTCGTGGCGCAGGCGGCGGGCGTGAACATGACGCTCGGCCAGCAACTGCTCATGATGCTGACGTTGATGCTGACAAGTAAAGGCCTGGCCGGCGTGCCACGCTCGGCGCTGGTGGTCCTGGCAGCCACGCTCTCAAGCTTCTCCCTGCCGATGGAAGGCGCCGCCGTGCTGTTGGGAATCGACGCGGTCATGGATATGGCGCGGACGTCTGTCAATGTGCTTGGCAATTGCCTGGCATCGGCGGTAGTGGCCCGGTGGGAAGGCGTGGAGTTTCGGGCCGCCGCTTAGATAGGCGCGCGCGCGAGGCCGGTGATGAAGTTGATGCCGGGGTTCTTTCGGCTGAGCCGGTCGTCGTTAGCAGTGAACAGATCGATGGCTGCCGAAGCGGCGCGGGCGAGTTGGATGGCGTCGGGAACTCTAATAGATCGGTCCTCGCGCAAGCGGCCATAGTGTTGAGCCGCGCTCGCGTCAAATATCAACACGTGAATCTCCGGACGCGAGTTTCTCACATCCGAGTCATTATCCCGGTTCGGCTTGACGAGGATCTCTCCAATGGTCGGACTTATACCGAAACCGTCGCTTCCATCTTCGCAAACCACGGCTTAGCAGACTTTATCGCGTCATTGACGGCGTTAATGTTTTTCACGCCCTCCGTGGCGAGCCAGTCTTCGAGCGCCTTGACGCCCTGCTTGGCGTAGATCGGAATGCCCTCTTTCCATGTGGCGCGGCCGCATAGGACGCCTGAGAAATCGGTGCCGGCTTCGGCGGCCATGTACAGGGATTCAGTGAACTGCGCGTTGCTGACGCCGGCGCTCAGGTAGATGAACGGCTTGGCGGCCACGGCGGCGGCATTGCGGAAGTGGCTGAGCGCCTCGGCGCGGGTGTAGGCTTTCTGGCCCTTGTAGACGCTCGATCCTTCGACGAATTCCGCGTTGATCGGCACT
>DATLVQ010000027.1:0-3185 GCA_035577325.1 Bryobacteraceae bacterium
CGATCCCGCGCGCTTCCTGCGCTTCGCCGGGCTGTGTTTTCGTCAGAAACGCAAAACGCTGCGCAACAATCTGGCGGGCGCTTACGGCAAAGAAGCGATAGATGACTGGCCGGAGGCGCGAAAACGGGCCGAGGAATTAACACTTGAGGAGTTTGCGGAACTCTACCGGCGTCTTGTACCATCGTGAAACTGGAGGGCAACATGACACCCGAGCAAGCGCAGGGGTTGGCAGCGTATCTGTTTCAAACCCTGGACAACGAAATTCCCACAACCCGGAAAGTACTGGCGGCGGTTCCAGCCGAGCGGCTCAACTTCAAGTTAGGTGAAAAGGGCCGGACTACGGCCGAGCTCATGTGGCACATGGTCCAAAGCGATCGCGGGTTTGGCGAAGGCATCGCCAACCTCAAGCTGGATAGTTTTCCTGACGAGGGCGCGGCGCCCCAGACCGCGGCCGAAATTGTAGCGGCCTTCGATCGCGACGTACTCCCGCTCCTCGAAAGAGTAAAATCGCTGACCCCGGAGCGGCTGGCCACGCCGGTGAACTTCATGAATTTCGCGAACCTGCCGCTGGTTATCTATATCGGCTGGTGGGCGAATCATATGATTCATCACCGCGGCCAGTTGAGCACTTATCTAAGAGCCATGAACGCGCACGTTCCTTCGATTTACGGCGGCAGCGCCGATGAGCCATTTGGAGCGGCGGCGACGGCGTAGTGTAATCCAAAGGCAGCGTTGAGGCCTCGCGACCAGCGCCCTATACTTTCGTTAGATGCGCAAAGCAGCGGCACTTGCGATGGGGCTTCTCGGCGCGTTCTGCGCGTTGGCACAGACGCCGCGCGCGCCCTATCTTTATTTCCGGCTGAATACGCCGCGCGGGATGCAAACGCTCGCGCCGGGCAGGCCCGCGCAGGTGGTGAGCAATAAGGCCATCGCGCTTGAGGTATGCATCCGAACGACTAGAGTCGAGGATCAATTCGAACAGCCGCAGATCCGCGCTCTCAACCAGCATCCGGAATTCTTCGCGCACCGGCCGCCGCCGAATATCGAGATCATGCTGCGTCACGTCTTGCCCAATGGTCCGTCCGGCTCCGCCGAAGCCATGCCCTTTCGCGTGAACTCGTCGGGCGGCGGCAAAGACCTCGAGGTTTACTTCGTGAATGTCGACATGGACATGCTGGAGGAGAAGTCAGTCAGGCTACAAAAGGCCGGGCAGTTTGTCGAGTGGATGTTAGCGCAATCTCCCGATGATGCGCGAAGCCACTTACTCGAGACTCCGGCCGCCAGGCAGCGCCTCATCGAGCACTTTGAAGACAGTTACATTAACAATCCCCCGGGAGACTACGAAATCACGGCGAAATACACGCCGACTACGCCGGAGAACTGGAGAGGGACGCTGGTGTCCGCGCCCGTAAGGCTGTGCGTGGTGAATGCAGGGGATTTTTTTGAGGTGATCAAAGCTCAGCAGGCGGGGAAGGCTGGGGCGGTCAAGTAAATTGGATTCCGGCGACCACTTTCACTTTCTCTCTATCTTTAGCGGTCTAAGCTCTGGTAGTGGTTCAGTGTGGCCCGAGCCGGCCAAGATCATTCATTAATTGCAGCGATGCGTTTTCCATGTCCGAGCTGAGGGTTTCGACCTCGGTGAGCAGGTATTTGTAGACCCACATAGCCACTAGGGCAACAATGAGCCCGAACGCGCAGAGTGCAAGCGCTCCCGAGAGTCTTTCGAACATGGCCACCATGATCAATTCTTTGCTTCCGTTAACAGCTCCGAACGAATTGCGAATACCCAAAACGGTACCGAAGAGCCCCACCCACGGAGCGATAGATGCTATGGCAGCCAAACTGTGCAGCCCTTGTTTCAAGTCTCTATGGACGACAGCCGCTGAATGCGCCGACGCCCGCTTCACGGCTTTCAGTGTTTCTGTCTTGTCCTGGCCACTCAACATGCCATGATCGTAACAAATTGAATCATTACCAAGCTTTGTGCAGCCAGATGACGACCAGCAGGCAGTACGTGATGATTTGTTCTACGGGCGCTAACTGTAGTAGTTGAAGGCGTATTAGTGACGTACGAAGTCGGTGGGGATGATTTAGGCCGATTGGCCAGGCTTGCTAAACCCAACTTACCGCCAAACCGCCTGCGCGGCCATCACCAATCCGAAGCCGAATAGCGACATGATCACCTTCATGACGGTCCAGCTCTTGAGCGTTTGCGGGACGGCCATGCCGAGGTATTCGTTCACCAGCCAGAAGCCGGCGTCGTTGACGTGCGAGAGAAACGTGCCGCCGCAACACACGGCTAGCACGATCATCTCGGGCCGGTAGCCGGGGATGTGCTTCACGATGGGGGCGATGATGCCGGCGGCGGTGATGATCGCCACTGTGGCCGATCCTTGCGCTACGCGCATGGAAACCGCCACCAGGTAAGCGACGACGAGGGGCGAAATGCTCGACGCGGCGAGCAATTGGCCTGCATAGAGGCCGACGCCCGAATCGACGATCACCTGCTTGAATGCCCCGCCCGCGCCCATGATCACGAGCAGCGTGCCGATGGGCGCGCAGGAATCGACCGCCATGCGCGAGATCTGGTTGCGGTTGAGGCCGCGGCGCGCGCCCAACGCGAACATGGCTACGAGTGTGGCGGCCAGCAGCGCCGTGAACGGGTGGCCGAAAAATGCGGCCATCGACTTGCCGGGCCAGTTCGCAGCACCCATGATCGACGCCGCGAAGATCAGCAGGACGGGCATCAGGAGAATTAACGCGACGAGCGCGACGGGAGGCGAAGCGGTGGTCTGGTTCGCGGGCCGCTCGGCCGGCGGGCGCATGGCCATGGCGGGGACGGGGATGTACAGACGCTTCGCGATCCAGCCGCCATAGATGATGCCGCCGAGAATGGCCATTGGGAGCGAGACGGCAATGCCGTAGAGAATGACGCGGCCGAGATCGGCGCCCAGCAATTGCGCGGCGGCGGAGGGCGCGGGATGCGGAGGCACCAGCGAATGCGTGGCCGAGAGCGCGGCGATCACCGGCATGCCGTAGAACAGCAGCGAGCGCTTGGATTCGCGCGCCAGGCTCCAAACCAGCGGCGCCAGGATGATGAAGCCGACTTCGAAGAAGATCGGCAGCCCGACGAGATAGGCGGAGGCGAGGAGCGCCCAGGCTACGCGATCGCGGCCGAAGCGCGC
>DATLVQ010000028.1:0-3156 GCA_035577325.1 Bryobacteraceae bacterium
CCGCTCGACGGGCGGACGGGGACCGTGATGGTGAAAGCCGGCAATCTGGTGAAAGTGGCGGACGTCACGATCGTGGTCATTAACCAGGTAAACCCGATCTATGTGAACTTTACAGTTCCTCAACAATTCTGGCCCGATATCAAGCAGGACGTCGATCGCCGCGCGTTGCGAGTCACAGCCACAATACCCCAGGATCCCGGCCGGAACGTTGAGGGCACGCTGACATTTGTGGACAACATCGTGGACTCCACAACCGGGACGATTCACCTGCGAGGCACATTCGAGAATTCTCAGAACCGCCTGTGGCCCGGGTTGTACGTCAATGTCCTGCTTACGCTGTCACAAGAAAAAAACGCTACCGTAGTGCCGGCGCATTCCATCGTCACGACGCAGCAGGGCTCGTACGTGTATGTGGTGAAAGCAAACAACACCGTTGAGCAGCGCACGATCGTGCCGAACAGAACCATTGAAAACGATACGGTGGTCGAAAAAGGCCTGCAGCCGGGGGAAGTGATCGTCACCGACGGCCAGGTAAATCTTGTGCCGGGAACGAAAATCGAAGCCAAAAACGGCGTCCCGGAAGCGATGGCCGGGGCTGCCGGACATCCCGGCGAAGCAGCCGCGGCTGCGGATTCTGCTTCAGGCAATGCAAGTCGCAGCAAGTCTCGATAACAAACACTTCCACGTCTTTCACGGGAGCATGGCATGAGCATTCCCGAACGATTTATTCAACGCCCCATCGCGACCACGCTGGTCATGACGGCCATCCTGCTGTTTGGGATTGCAAGCTATCGTCTCTTGCCCGTAAGCGACCTGCCGAACGTCGATTACCCGACGATCAACGTGAACGCAAACCTGCCCGGTGCGAACCCCGATACGATGGCCGCGGCGGTGGCATTGCCTCTGGAAAAACAGTTTTCCAATATCGCCGGCCTCGATTCCATGGTTTCGTCAAACCGCGTCGGCGCAACCTCGATCGTGCTGCAGTTCAACCTCAGTCGCAATCTGGACGGTGCTGCGCAGGATGTGCAGGCTGCAATTTCTCAGGCCCAACGCCAGTTGCCGCCGGATATGCCGGCTCCGCCTTCGTACTACCGTCAAAACCCGGCCGACTATCCGGTCCTGTTCCTTGCGCTGACTTCAGACACGCTTCCCATGTCTGCCGTGGATGAGTATGCCGAGACATTCATAGCGCCGAGTGTTTCCACGGTCAACGGAGTGGCTGTCGTGCAGATCTACGGCCAGTTCAAGTATGCTCCGCACATCCAATTGGATCCCCAGGCGCTGGCGATCCGGAAGATTGGAATCGACGACGTCGAGAATGCTCTGAGGAGCGGCAACGTCAATCTTCCAACCGGCACGATCTGGGGCGCGCAGCGCGCGCCGACCGTGCAAACACAAGGGCAGCTGTACAACGCCGCGGATTACTCCAAGTTGATCGTCGCCTATCGAAATGGTTCCCCGGTTCGGCTGTCGGATTTGGGCCGCGTGATTGACAGCATTCAGAACGATAAAAACATCAATTTCTTCTACGATGCGGACTCCCCGCAGGGAATATCCGCCATCCCGATGGTGGTCTTCAAGCAGCCGGGCACCAACGCGGTGCAAGTGGTGGATGGCATCAAAGCCATGCTTCCCCGTTTGCAGGCACAGCTGCCCCCTTCCGTCAACATGAGGGTACTTTTTGACCGCTCGATCACCATTCGCAGCTCGGTGGATGACGTGAAGTTCACGCTGGAGCTGGCGCTTTTTCTCGTAATCATGGTGATCTTCCTGTTTTTGCGGAATCTGTCGGCGACCACGATTCCCAGCCTCGCGCTTCCCTTTTCACTCGTGGGCACTTTCGCAGTGATGTACCTGTGCGGCTATTCGATCGACAACCTTTCTCTGATGGCGCTGACCCTCTCCGTGGGCTTCGTCGTGGATGACGCGATCGTGATGCTCGAAAACATCGTGCGCCATATGGAGGAAGGCGAAAGCGCGATGCAAGCCGCCATCAACGGTTCGGGGGAAATCGGTTTTACGATTCTTTCCATGACGCTGTCACTCACGGCCGTGTTTATCCCGGTGCTGTTCATGGGAGGAGTTCTCGGCCGGCTCTTACACGAGTTCGCGGTGGTCATCATGACGGCCATCCTGGTGTCAGGATTCGTGTCACTGACGCTCACGCCGATGCTTTGTAGCCGCTTCCTGAAACCCCCGCACCAAATCCGGCACGGCCGGCTCTACAATTTCTTTGAGTCCACGCAGGTAAGACTTGAGCGTATTTACGAGCGCTGCCTGCGGTTCTCGCTTCGCCATAAGTTTGCAACCATGATGTTTTCAGTGTTTCTGGCGGTCGGGACCTACTATCTTGCCGTCATCATTCCGAAGGGGTTCTTGCCAAGCGAGGATATTAATCAGATCAACGGCACCACAGAGGCGATCGAGGGCATTTCGTTTGACGCGATGGTCGAGCATCAGCAGCAGATTGCCGAAATCATTGCCAAGGATCCCGCGGTTGCTTACGTAATGTCAACCGTCGGCGCCGGCAACCGAACCATGAATCAGGGCGGGCTCAACATCCGGCTAAAGCCGCGGACCGAGCGTCCGCAGGTCGACCAGGTCATCAACGAGCTGCGCCCCAAGCTTGCCGCGGTTCCTGGAATGATGACGTTCCTGCGCAACGATCCCCCGATCCGCATCGGCGGCCTGCAGAGCAAGGCGCTTTATCAATTCACCATTCAGAGCGCAAATACGGACGAGCTTTACAGTTCGGCGCAGGACTTCACGACGAAGATGCGCGCACTCGCGGGCCTCACAGACGTAAGCAGCGACCTGCAAATCCGAAATCCCCAGATCAACGTACAGATCGACCGCGACGCCGCATCTTCGTACGGAGTCACCGTCAACCAGATCGAAGACGCAATCTACTCCGCGTACGGGCAGCGCCAGATTTCCACGATTTTCGCGCCGAATAACCAGTATTGGGTGATCCTGGAACTGGAGCCGGAATATCAGCGCGACGCGAGTAAAATCGCATCCCTCTACATACACTCATCGGCAGGAACACAGGGTTTCTCAAACTCGACCGGCCAACTCGTACCCCTCAGTGCCGTGGCGAAACTCAGCCCAACGCTCGGACCGCTTTCCGTGAACCATCTGGGACAACTGCCG
>DATLVQ010000029.1:0-3702 GCA_035577325.1 Bryobacteraceae bacterium
GCTTCGGAGGTGACATCAACCGTCTGTGTCGTGGAGCCGAGTTGCAGAGTGACATCCGCGGTCGTGCGCTGGTTGACGCCAACATTCAGGTTCGAGATCTTCGCCGTGGCGAAGCCCGGTTGTTCCACGATAAGCGTGTAGCCCGAGCCCACCACCACATTCGAAAACGTATATTCGCCTGTTCCGCTGGTCAGCGCTGTGCGCTCGCCGTATGGCGAATCGAGCCGGACCTTCGCGTTGGCGAGCACGGCGCCGCTGGAGTCGCGGACCACTCCGGCGATTGAGCCTTTCGTGATGTCCTGCGCTTGCAGCGAAAGCAGGGCCATGACAATGAGAACTGGCAGAAGACATTTCCGTAGCATGTGGCTCATCTCCTTTACACCTCTCTCTAGGACCTTGCGACCAAGCGTAACAAGGCCAACACCCCGAATGGTGCATAGCATATTACTGCGGCATGCTCTTTACAAGCGTTTTTCAGAACCAAGTGATAATTCGCCCACAATTGATCGCGGTTCGCCACAGGAACTTTTGGACGGTCCACTAAATTGCCCTATGTCGATCAAGATAGGTCAAATTAGGTCAAATTAGGGTAAACCCTAGCGAACGGGGCTGGGGGCTGATGACGTTTGCGCCTCGCTCTCCCTTTGTTTATGTTGAGACTCATGCAACCCTCCAGACGAAAATGGATTCAGCTCAGTGCCGCGTTCTCAGTGACAGGTATGCAGGCAGATGCTGCGGACGCGCCCGCCAAACGGCGCAGCCGGTTTGGCGTCTCCACGTACTCCTACTGGCACTTCAAGGGTGACAAATATCCCATCGAGCGCGTGATTGAAGACGCCGGGCGGATAGGTTTCGATGGCGTGGAAGTCCTGCACCGGCAGATGAGCGGGGAATCGGCGGCCTACCTGAACGAGCTCAAGCGGTCGGCATTTCGTAACGGGCTGGACTTAATTCAGCTCGCGATCCATCAGGATTTCGTGTCGCCGGATGCGCTGGAGCGGCGCAAGCGGATCGATCACACGCTGCATTGCATCGAACTGGCGGCGCAGTTAGGCGCGCCATCGATCCGGTTGAACTCGGGGCGATGGAAAACGATTGAGTCGTTCGACGATCTGATGAAGGTGAAGGGAGACGAGCCGCCGTTACCGGGATTTACCAACGCAGACGCGCTGAAATGGTGCATCGATTCGATTCAGGAGTGTATACCGGCGGCGGAAAAGGCCGGCGTCATCCTCGATCTGGAGAACCACTGGGGCTTGACCACCAAAACCGAAGCGCTGCTGCACATCCACCGCACGGTGAATTCGCCGTGGCTCGGCATCAACCTCGATGTGGGAAACTTTCCCGGAGACCCGTATCCGGAAATCGAAAAAATCGCCCCGCATGCGAGCATCGTGCACTTCAAGACCTATTTCGGCGGCGGCGTGTGGTACACGCTGGATCTGGATTACCGGCGCATCGCAGGGATCTTGCGCAAAGCCAATTTCACGGGATACGTATCGCTTGAGATGGAAGGCAACGAGCCGGCCGCGACCGCGGTGCCCAAGAGCCTGGAACTGATGCGCGCGGCGTTTGCATAAATGAGCGGGGCGGCGGATACGCCGAATCACCGGGCCCCAGGAAAGCTGGCGAACTATTCAAGAGTCGCGTAACCGGGATCCCGGCCGGAATCAGGCGCGGCGGTTCGCCATTCCACCAGACCATGACACGTCCGGCGAGATTTTCGTGAGTGACCAGGCGCATTACGACGCCGGCAAGTTCGTCAAGCGAGATCAGCGTGTCTCCTCATCGAATCCGAAACCGCGGCCTTCCTCGTATCATTCGACCTCCTGCAGCGCCTGCGCGAGCTCCTCGACCGGCATAACGCTCACTTCTACGTTGGCGCGGCCTCCAGGGTCAAGATCCACGCTCTTGCCGCGAAGCGCAATCACGTCGAGCACGCGCGGATTCTGTCTAAGGGCGGTCAAGGCTGAGGGGCTGTCCAGGGCATAAAGACGATACCGTCCCGGCGCGAGTCCCGATATGTGAAAACGGCCGGCCCGGTCAACGGAGGTATAAAGGACACGCCCCACTGAAATCGTGCCCGCATCCTCCGGCGCCAGAGCGACCCATGCACCGCCTGTACCTTCGGGACGAAGGCCATCGACACTGCCCTCTACTTGCGCCAGCTTGGTTCCCATGATGATGCGCATTTCGCCGCCGGCGCCCGGAGCAACTGTGAAAGCCGACGCAGACACTTCCTGGCCGCTCACCGATAACGATTTCAGGTACCCTACGGCGCTGCCTAATTCCATGCGCCACCTGCCGGGCAGCATGCCGGAAATCGAAAACGTGCCGTCCTTTGCAATTCTGGTCTCAGGCGCCGGACCGAAGTTCTCGCTATCGAGGGGTGTCAACGTGACGCGGATGTTGTCGGACGCGGGCCGGCCGCCTTCCACGTCGACCGAGCCGCTGAACACGCAGCCAGGGATCAGTGGAAGCTCAATGGGCGCGGGCGCCGGTGACCCTGGCGCGATATCGACCAGATCCTTCGCCTGCCAGGTTTGTCCTTTATCGCTTGCGGTGCCGACCAGCGTGTAAGCGCCCGCAGGCACCTTTTCGATGCGGAACTCCCCCGTCCGCGCATCGACCGTCGCCGGATAATGTACCAGACTGTTCAGTGCCGCATCGCGCGGCTGGAGCATCGCCTGCAAATTGCGATGCAGCGCGTCCGAATCGCCCGTCAAACGGCCGCGAACCGTAACGGTAGAAGTAGGCCGCAGACGAAAGTCGATGCCGCTCAGGATCGCTCCAGCTTCGACCATCAGGCGTGCGGCAGCGGCGAAATCCGGCGTGTCCGGATAGAACTCGAGTGCGTATTTCTGCTGCTGAGCTTGCCCGTCCGGTGCGCGCTGGGTTTTAGCGGAAGCCACGGGAGCAGCGGTGGAATGCAATGGGACGGCATCGCCGCATTGGACGGCGACATAATAATGGCCTTTAGCGAGGCCCCGCAGACGATACTCGCCCCTGGCGTCGGAGCCGGCGCTCTGGGGACCATAAAAAGCGCCACCCGGCAGGCCGGGCGAATAACGCAGCGCCTGGGTGTAGCAACCGGAAACAGGCATGCCGTTTTCATCCAGAATTCGTCCGGTGATGGACCCTCCAGGCGTGAGTGGAATCACCAGGCCGCGCTGCTGTTCATCCGCAATCAAAGTAACAACCAGCGGATGGCTGGCGGCGAGGCCGGTGGTGACCAGCGGAAACTCGGGGTGCTGCGCCTGGAGAAAATATGCGCCCGGCGGCAGATTGCGAAATGTGAAGTGGCCGTTCGCGTCGGTGATGGCGGCGGGAACGCCGGTTTCGCTGCCCACGACAATCTGTGCCCCGCGCACCGGCTCGCGCGTGACTTCGTTGATCACCGTGCCCTCGATGGAGCCTTGACCGGCGGGTGAGGGGCCCTGTGCCACCACCCGAGCCGCGAAAATCAAGCACGACACGAGGAGCGGGCGGCCCCGGCTCCGCAACTTCCCTTGCCCGCCGGAGTCAGACAAACCCATCAAACTAATGTAGCGGCTTTTCGTGACGGGATTCAGGCTATGCTGCGTGAGGCCGCATCCCAGTAAACCGTCTTCTGCCGGAAGTAAGACTCATTCGCCATGTGGCAGGCGATGGCCGCGTGATTGCCGAAAACCGCGTCTTCGGTCACCGGCTTGCGTGACTTCA
>DATLVQ010000030.1:0-18554 GCA_035577325.1 Bryobacteraceae bacterium
GCAAACGCAGGCCATGCCACTGAACGGGCGCGTGTTCAGCCAGCTTGTGGATCTGGTGCCCGGGGTCGTTTCGGAGAATGGGCGCGTAAGCGGTGAGACGGGCCTGGGGAGCGATACCAATGTGGCCATCAACGGCAGCCAGAGCAACTCGAACCTCTGGCTCATCGATGGCCAAAACAACATGGACATCGGCTCCAATGCCGGCAACGTAGTGACGCCGCCGCTCGATGCGCTGGAAGAATTCAAGGTGCTGCGAAACAACTTTAGCGCCGAATTCGGCCAAGTGACCGGCGGTGTGATTAATGTGGTCACCAAGTCCGGCACTAAGGATTTCCACGGCAGTGTCTATGAGTTCTTTCGCAATGACAAACTGGACGCCAACGATTTTTTCTTGAATTCGTCCGGCACGCCAAAAAGTGAGCTGCGGTTCAATAATTTCGGGTATGTTCTGGGCGGACCCTTCTGGATTCCGGGCCTGTACAACAAAGACAAATCCAAGGATTTTTTCCTTGCATCTTATGAGGGCCGCCGCACCGTCCGCGGAAACGTCGTCACCGACAACGTGCCCACCGTACGCCAGCGGAACGGCATACTCGATCCGAGCTGCAGCGCAACGCCGGCACCGTGCACGGTGCAGCCGGCCGATCCTCAGGAACAGTCGCTTCAGGGTGAAGCCAACGTGAATCCGGCGTTGATCGACCCCAACGCCAAGGCCATCCTCGATCGTTACCCGCTGCCAAACGCGAGCTATGCGAGCGCCGGGTTCAATTTCATCGCCAGTGAGAACACGGGCACGATTGACAACGTCCAGCTGTATCGCTGGGACCACAACTTCAGCGAGAAGGCCACGCTGATGGTCCGGCTGATGAGCGAAGACCAGGGCTTGGCCGGCATCAACTCGCAGCTGTGGGGCGATGATAACTTCCCCTCGGTCAACAGCGATTGGAATTTCACTGCGAAGAATGCAGTGGCTAAGTTCACCTACTTGATCACGCCGCGAATGGTGAACGACTTCCAGTTCGGCTACACCAATAACTTTATTCATTTTCAAACCGGCAAATCGTCCGATCCGACTCTGGCCTCGCGCTCCGGGTTCACTTACACTGAACTATTTCCGCAGACCAGCGGCTCGTTTCCGGGCTTCAACGGAGTGGATGGATTTGGCACCGTGCAGCACTTCGCCCCTTTCACTAACAGGGAAGCGCTGCTGCAGTGGAAAGATGACATTGCGTACACCGTGGGGGCTCACAATCTGAAATTCGGCGCTTTCATCGGCCGCAGCCGGAAGCGCGAGCCCGCAAATGGCGGCGAGGACGATACAGCCGGCATCATCTCCGCCAGCAGTTTTCAGGATTTGCTGCTGGGCAATTTAGCCAACTATCAGGAGGAGCAGACGCTCAACCCCGTCGCCGACCGCTGGAGCGACGGCGCGTTGTACGTCCAGGACACATGGAAGGCCAGGCACAATCTGACGTTGGATTTCGGTATGCGTTGGCAGTATCTAGGCCAGGTCTATTCAGCGCACGACAACATCGCTAATTTCTTCCCCAGCCGCTTCGATCCGGCGAAATGTTCACAGGCTGCTTTTCTTCCCGGCGATCTGCTGGACCCCACGAAATGCGACACGTTGAACGGCATCGTAACTCCGCATTCGTCGAATATCCCCAGCCGCGCCCTGGTGCGCAACCACTGGGGTGATTGGGAACCTCGCGGCGGAATTGCGTGGTCGCCGCTCAGCAAATTTGTATTCCGTATCGGGGGCGGTATGTTCCACGGGCGGGATGCGATTTCCCAGACGAGCGCACTCGGCCAGTTGCCTCCCAACGACCGTACGGCAACTCTGAACAACGTTACGTTCTCTCAGCTGGCGCCATTCAATCCCAACACGCCGCAACCGCCGACGCTGCTGGGATCGCTCGATCCGGTCTACAACAATCCGCTCAGCTATCAATACAGTGGCGGCCTGCAGTATCAGGCGGCGCGCGATACAGTGATCGAACTCAATTACGTCGGCAGCCACCAGATTCACCAGGGGCGGAATCGTAACATCAACCAAATCCCTTATCAAGACCTGTTCGGGGCGTACTCGGGCACGCTGAACCCCGATCTTTACGGGCCGTACCTCGGCTACAGCCAGCTCTATGTAAATGGCCGCGACGGCACCACGCGCTACAACTCGTTCCAACTTTTCGCCAACCGGCGGTTCACGTCGGGCTTGGAGTTTCAGGTGGCGTACACATGGAGTCGTCTGATTTCGAGCACCATCAACCGTGATACCGAAGGCAGAGCCAGCCCGGCGCAGGATGCGTTCAACTTGAGGGCCGAGAAGGCGTTGGCGAATCAGGACCAGCCCCAGGCTTTCACCGTTAACTATATCTATGAGCTGCCATTTTTCAAGAAGAGTTCCAACGCGTTCATGAAGCAGTCGCTCGGCGGATGGGAAGTGGTGGGCATTTATACCGCTCGGGATGGACTTCCGCAGACCGTTTGCATCGACCATGACGTGGTCGGCTTAACCGATGGCGGCCAGGTCTGCCAGCGCCCCGACGTAATTGCAGCGCCCAACCTCGACAAGGGAAAGCGTACCATCCTGAATTACTTCAACACGGCGGCGTTCGCTCTGCAGGCGCCGGGAACATTCGGCAATTCCGCCCGTAACAACGTGCGCGGGCCGGGCATCAACAATTTCGATTTCTCGCTCTTTAAGAATTTCGATTTGCCACGACTTTTGGGCAAGAGCGGCGAAGGTCCGAAGCTGCAGTTTCGCGGCGAATTCTTCAACGTCTTCAATCACACGCAATTTTCGAGCATCAACACGACGTTCGTGCCGGCCCAGGACGTAGCCGGCTCTCCGGTGAGCCCATCGTCGCCGTTCGGCAGCGTTACCGGCGTGCGCGCGCCGCGCGAGATTCAGTTGGCGTTGAAGCTGATATTTTAGGGTTTGGGATTCCCCAGCCGAGCCGCGGGCGCCGCTTTCTTTTTGGCGCTCTCGCTCCTGTGCGCCGCCGGCGAAGACGGCGCACGCGAACACAATGACCGCGGCCTGTTTGCCTACCGTGACAGGCGATTTGAGGACGCCGCCAGGGAATTCGAAGCCGTTCGCTCTCTCGATGCGGCGTTCCCCGATGTCGATCTGAATCTAGGGCTGGCGCGGTTTCAGGCCCGCGAGTATCCTTCAGCGATCGACGCGCTACGGCGCGCCCGCGTCACGCATCCCGATTCGCCCGAACTGCTTCTGGCGCTCGGGACGTCGCTCGCCCGGACTCATCAGAACGAAGAAGCGCAGCGCGTATTCGAACAGTTCTTGCGCGTTCAGCCCGACACCGCCCAGTGGCACGTTTTCTGGGGCGACGCCTACGCCAGCCAGAACCAGGTGGAAAAAGCGGAGCAGGAGTTCCGGCGGGCCCTCGAGCTGAATCCGAAAGTTGCCGCGGCCCATTTCGGCCTAGGCGTGCTGGCGCTCGGCCGCCGCGATCTGGAGGCCGCGGAAAAGGAGTTTCAATCCGAATTGGACAGCTACCCCGGCGATCCGCAGGCGCAATATCACCTGGCCTTCGTCTGGCTCAAGCGCGAGAAAACCGGGCCGGCTGTCAAGCTGCTAGAGCAGGTGATCCGTGAAAAGCCGGATTATGCTGAAGCCCATTACAGTCTCGGCAAAGTACTGCTTGAGCGCGGATCGCCGGCCCGGTCCGTTCAACATCTGGAAGCGGCCGTCAAACTGAAGCCCGGAAAATCGTACTTGCACTATGAACTGGGCCGCGCCTATTCCCGGGCGGGCCGGCGGGAAGACGCGCGCCGCGAGTTTGAGCTGACGCGCAAGCTCAAAGTCGAGGAGCATCCTCCCGAACATTAGCCGGAAAGCCATCGCATGCACGAAACGCGCGCACTCATTGCCCGTCGAGCTACGATGGATGGCGATGGACGCCCGGCGCCAAAAGGCGAAGGCACAGCCGCTATCGGCAGGTTTACCAGTGAATCCGCCCGGTACCCTGATCGGCGAAGAAAATGTCGTCCTCACCGGCACCAACAATCGCTACTTCGTCCCTGAATTCGAGGGCTGTCTCTCCATCAAGACCGTCGTGCGCGGCTCCGCTCTGTGGGAGGCCGGTGGCCGCGTCTTCAAAGTACATGAAAACTGTTACCTCACCTTGAACGATCGGCAGCGCTACACCTTAACCATCGATTCTCTTCGGAACGCCACCACTTTCTGTCTGTTTTTCGAGCGCGGATTCGTCGAGGATGTATTGCGCGCGACGACCACGCCGGTGGCTGCGCTTCTCGACGCGCCGCAACCCGGCCGGCAACTATCCGTGCCGTTCGCCCAAAAACTGGAGCCGGGCGACGATCGCGTGATGGCCATGGTACGGGACTTGAATACCCGCATCGGGGGCGGCCCCATGATGCGCAGCGAATGGGACGAGCGGTTCCTGCGCATCGGCGCGTCGCTCATTTGGGAACATCAGAACGCCGCCGCGGCGGTGGCAAAATTGCCGGCGGCGCGCGCGGCAACGCGAAGCGAACTCTACCGGCGGCTGCTGCGCGGACGCGATTTTCTGCTGTCGTCGCTCGACGCGCGCGTTCGCCTCAAGGAAGCCGCCCGCGAAGCCTGCCTTTCGCCGTACCACTTTCACCGCGCTTTCCGCCAGTTTTTCGGCGAAACACCGCACGAATTCTGGCTGCGGCAACGGCTTGGGCGGGCTGCCTCCCTGCTGCGGCGCGGAGATCTGAGCGTAACCGACATCTGCCTCGAGACCGGATTCGAAAGCCTGCCCTCATTCAGTGCTCTGTTTCGCCGGCGTTTCGGCGTAGCGCCGCGCGATTTTCGCCGTGCCGGCCCGGTATGCATTCCAACCAGTGAACCAATCAAAATTCGCAAGATCGAATAAGAAGCGGCCGCCGGCCTGCATTACTCTCGCAATGGAGGTAATCGTTATGAGTTCGACTACAATTCGATTCGCGATTTTGGCGTTGGGGGTGTACGCGCTGGCCGGCCAGCAGCCGTCGGCAACCGCGGCCGGCGGAACGGAAACCGTAATTTCCACATTCCGTGTGCGGGCGGGCAAAGAAGCTGAATTCGCCAAAGTCCACGCCCGGGCCTGGCCCGCGTACCGCCGTTTCGGTCTGGTGGCGGAGACGCCCCATCTGGTATTGCAAGGCGTAGACGAAGCGGGCAAGCCTTATTTCGTCGAGCTTCTCACCTGGACAGATCACGAGGCGCCGGACCACGCGTCAGCGGAAGTCCGGGCGATATGGGCTCAGCTCGAAGCGCTCTGCGAGCCGCGCCTGGGCCACCGTGGCATCGAATTTCCGGAAGTGCGGATCGTGCGAGCCGAGAAGTAGGCCCGCTGCCGCCGGCGTTTCGCGCTCAGCGCGCGCGGCAGCTGAAGAGGAGGGCTATCCGCGCGAATGGCCGGCTACAAAGGCGTCGATCTGTCCGATAACGGCGGTCGCAGATTCTGCCTCCAGCAGCGAAATGACCAGCACTGAAGATGAGAACGCCATCGATGCTGCAGGTCTCCTCGATTTGTTGTTCTATGTCGCCCAGCCGCTGCTCACAATGGCTGGCCGTTGAACAAAAACCGGCGGTCGTTTGAACCGCCGCCGACAAAGCCCTTTGCAGCTCCGGCGTAAGGATCGGAATTTTGCGGCAGCAGCTCTTGCGCAGTTTCTTTCATGGCCGGCGTGATGACGTCCGCGGCTCCAGGCGTGCTTGGCAAGCCACCGGTCGACGTTAATATATCGGCGGTCGCAGGAAAAATGGTTAGGGTAGCCGGCTACGGGTCGCGGCTGCGATCACGCGCCGGCCCTCAACACAGAAGTTTTCGCCGAGCATAATGCGAATAGCTTCGCTGTAGACCCGGTGCTCCTCTTTAAGAATCCGGGCCGATAACGAATCGACCGTATCCTCATCCAGAACCGGCACTGCCGCCTGCAGGACGATGGGGCCGGCGTCCAGGAACTCGTCCACCAGGTGCACCGTGCAGCCTGTAATCTTGACCCCGTGTTCGAGAGCCTGCTTTTGGGCGTCCAGCCCGGGAAACGCCGGCAGCAGAGATGGGTGGATGTTCAGGATACGCTGCGGAAAGGCCCGTACAAACGAGGCGCTCAGCAGGCGCATAAAACCCGCCAGGCAAACCAGATCCACACCCTTGGCCTTTAGCTCCCGAACCAGCATGGCGTCGTAGACCTCGCGGTCGAGGCCCTTGGACGGGATCGAGAGGGCCTGCAAACCGCGCCTGCGCGCCGCATCCAGACCAGGCGCTTCCGGGCGATTGCTCAAGACCACCGCGATCTCGGCATCGATACGCTTCTCGGCTACTTGATCGGCAATAGCTTCGAAATTAGAGCCCCTGCCCGAAAGCAGAATGCCCAACCGCTTCACCGGTACTCCACGCGTGGGCCGCCCCGCCGCATCTTAATAACGCGGCCCATGGTGTGATACGGCTCGTTCATTTTGCGCAGGACCCGCTCGGCCCGAACGGCATCTTTTTCCCCGACAGCCAGGATCATCCCGATCCCGAGATTCAGGGTGCGGCGCCAATCTTCCTCGGGTACATCCCCAATGTCCCGCAGCATCCTGAAGATCGGCGGGACCGGCCAGGACGAGATTTCGATGGCGGCCGCCAGCGATTCCGGCAGCATGCGCGGCGTGTTGTCGGTAATGCCGCCGCCCGTAATGTGTGCCGCGCCCTTCAGCACTCGGGCGGCAATCAGCGCTCGGATTGGCTTTAAGTAGCTGCGGTGGATCTTCAGCAGCTCCTCAGCCAGCGTCGTACCCAGCTCATGCCGCCAGGTATTAGGCTGGTATCCGGCTACTTCAAACAGCAACTTGCGGGCCAGCGAGTAGCCATTGGTGTGCAATCCGGTTGAAGGCAGGCCGATTAGAACATCGCCCGCGCGAATCGTACGGCCCGTGATCAAGGCGCTCTTTTCGACCCCGCCCACCACGGTTCCGGCCAAATCGTACTCACCTGCCACATAGAGCCCCGGCATCTCCGCGGTTTCCCCACCGATCAGCGCACAGCCGTTTTCGCGGCACGCGCGCGCGATGCCCGAGATCACGCTCGCCGCGATTTCGGCGTCCAGCTTTCCGACCGCCAGGTAGTCGAGAAAAAAAAGCGGCACGGCGCCTTGCACGGCGATGTCATTGACACAGTGATTCACCAGGTCCTGGCCAATCGTATCGTGCCGCCCTGTGGCGAAGGCGATCTTGAGCTTGGTACCCACGCCATCCACGGAGCTCACTAGCACCGGCTTCTTGAATCCGGTCAGCGCATAACACGCCCCAAATGTGCCGATCTGCGTGAGGACCCCGCCCGTGAACG
The DNA here is from genome assembly GCA_035577325.1 of Bryobacteraceae bacterium. Taxonomy (GTDB): domain Bacteria; phylum Acidobacteriota; class Terriglobia; order Bryobacterales; family Bryobacteraceae; genus QHXW01. Next base: position 7,326 of record DATLVQ010000030.1, read on the forward strand.
TGCGCTGCGCCATTTTCTTGATGGCGCCGACGGCGCGGCCGGCCTCGTCGATGTTAACGCCTGCGTCGCGATAACGAATTCTCTTGCCTGTAACCATTTGAGGGCGAATTTATTAGTATATCGAGTCGGCTTTCCTGGATGCCACTTATATGGATTCTCTTCGCAGCCGCCCCGTTACATGCGCTGCATGCGGTATCCTCGGCGATCCTGGCAGTTTTCGGCAAACCAAGCCACGTGCGGGCTAAGGTGTGTGCCCGCCGCTTGACCAAACCCGCAACGGTTTCTTGCGACCCGCAAGCGTTTAAGCCCCACGTAACGATCGCGCTCGATAAACTTCGGCTGCGAATTTTTCCCGCAGCCTGCCATATCAGACTGGTATCAGGTTCCGCTTACCTCATGATGCGGATTGAAAACGATTGCATGGAATACCGCGCACCGCGTGGCGTACTGGAACGTGTCGGTTCCGAAGAGTGTTAGTCGGGGTATTGCACGCAGCCGCCCTATGAAAACTCCGACTCAAGTGAATCAGCCTTCCATCAAAGCCAATCGTCATTAACCTGGATAATAAACACAACAACGATATGAGAAATGTCTGAACAAGCCGTAGGAAAATCGCTAGTTTGTCCTAGTAATTCCCGCCTGCGTTACAGCTATTTTGGACTTGTCTTGTCTCATCCACGTGGCAGGGCAACTCGACGAGCGCGCTAAGTGACCAGCTAAACACCCGCCTGCGCTAACGGCGTCTCGTCATGCGGCGAATCACAAGATATAGTAACAGGACCGTCGTTTACAAGGTAAACCCTCATCGACGTGCGAAAAACACCGGTTTCCACGGTAATAGGAGCCTCGCGCGCACGCTTGATAAAATATTCATAGAGCTCCTGCGCCTGTTCCGGGCCTGCGGCTAAGTCGAAACTGGGCCTTCTACCCTTGCGGCAATCGCCGTAGACTGTGAAATTAGATACGATCAGCAAACCGGCATTTACTTCAAGAATGCTGCGGTTCATCTTTCCCGACTCATCGGAAAAAATCCGCAGGCCGAGTATCTTATCCACCAGATAGTCGGCGTCCCGATGCGAGTCTGCCTTACTCACGCCGACCAAGGCGACCAGCCCGGCGCCTATCGATCCAGTAACTTGGCCTTCCACTTCAACACGGGCTTCTTTGACTCGCTGAATGATGGCACGCATGAAATTATGAACTATATCTTGACACAGCTAACTGGCCCGTATGATATAGTGTGCGAGGGAGAGTTCATGCCACGAGGGAGATCATCCTCTGATCCGACTACTCTAGCTATGGCGTTAGTCGGCTACGAAATCGAGAAACAAAAGATTGAAGACAAGATCCGCCAGATACGCGCGCAGCTTGGCGGACGCAGCGCTGGTCTTTCGGCTAGTGCGAAGGGCAGCCCGCGCAAGAAACGTACACTGAGTGCATCCGCCCGCAAACGGATCGCCGCAGCCCAACGAAAGCGGTGGGCCGAGCATCGAAAGAAACTAGCCGCTGCTGGAAAAAGTTAAGCACGCGCTAATGGATTAGAAGCGGCGGGTGGCCTCACGTTTCACTGTCGCTCTGTCCCAATTGAACCGCGTGATCACTTCTTCAACCGGGCCTTCTCCGGCGATTCTGCCTCTCTCAAAGAAGACCGCCCGGTTCGCAAGAATGCGCGCGCACTCCACATCGTGAGTCACCAGGATCTTGGCCTGCGGCAGCCGGTCGAGTAACTCGAGCAATGCGTTCTGTCCTGGGGGATCGAGGAATGTGGTCGGCTCGTCGAGCACCAGGATCTCCGGACGCATCGCCAGTATCCCGGCTATAGCTACGCGTTTTTTTTCGCCTGCGCTCAGATGATACGGGGCTTTGCCCGAAGCGTGCGCCATGCCGGTTTCCTCGAGTGCCGCGACCGCGCGCCCCCGCGCCTCGTCGCGTCCGAGGCCCAGGTTGAGCGGGCCGAACGCCACATCCTCGATCACCGTGGGCATGAACAGCTGGTTGTCCGAATCCTGAAAAACCAAACCTACTTTCTGGCGCACAAGGGCCAGGTTTTTGGGCTCCACCGCCATGCCGCAGACGCTGACATCACCGTCTCCCCCCAGCAGCCCGTTCAAGTGCAGCACGAAAGTCGTCTTGCCCGAACCGTTGGCACCGAAAATGGCTACTGTTTCGCCCGGGAAGAGCCGGAAATTGACCCCATCGAGCGCCACCGTGCCGTCGTCGTACTGAAAGTGGAGGTCGCGGACTTCGATGAGCGGTTGCATCAGACCAAAGCCTCGATGGCCACCCGAGCTCCGGCCAGCAACGCTACCGCCGCCATCAGGAAAATAGCGTCAACTCCTCGAAAAGCATGGCGTGAGAGCGTGCGAAAACGGTCTTGAAACCCGCGCGCCAGCATGGCCTGATGAATGCCGTCCGCATGCGCATAAGACCGTGCGAACAAGACGCCCAGAGCTCCGGCCGCCGCTCCGAACGTCGACCGGTCAAACAACACGCGCCTCACCGAGCCGCTCTTAGACTGCGCCGCCGCGCGCATGTGCTGTGCTTCTTCCGAGATGACGAAAAGATAGCGGTAGAGAAACTGCACCACCATCAGCAGATACCGCGGTACGCCCAGATGCTCCAGCCCATGCAGCAGTTCCGGCAGGGGCGTAGTGGAGAGTAACACTAACACGGCCAGCGCCGACAGGTAGCTCTTCCCCACCAAAGTCATTGCCGCGAGGGACTCCCCCGCAGCCAGGCTGATCGCCGCAAACACCAGAGTGAACGGCAGCACCACGGCGGCTCGCGCCAGCGCTGCCAAAAGCGGCAGGCGCGCCGCGATCGTCACCACCACCAGAATCCCGAGGTAACAGAGGCCCACCTCCAGGAAATTTCGATGCGCGGTCGCCAGCGCAAGCAGAAATGCCAGCGCGGCGAGCGTCTTGGCGCGCGCTTCCAGCTGATGGATGACGCTGGCCCCGCGGCTCCAGCGATCCAGAACAACGTGGTGCACCTACGCGCCCCTCTGCCGCGCCAGCAGCCTTCCGCAAAGCATGCAGGCGCCATAGATCAAGGCCAGACCCGCCAAGCCAGCCCCCGCCTTGCGCAGCCAAACGGACGGCAGCAGATCAAGCTGATAGTCGGCTAGCGGGGCCGCCAGCAGCGCTTTGGCGTGTGAAGCAATCCCCGTCTCGCCCGCGAGTTTCCAGATTCCATCCGGATGAGTGGACGCCACCGCCACGCCAACCACGGCGAGCACCAATGCCGTCAGACTTACCCAGCCCAGCACCCGGCCGCCATTCAACTGCGGCTTGCGGATGAAATCCGGATTGATGGATGCGAGCGCCTGCATGATCGCCAGTGTGATCGCGCCTTCGAGCACGGCCGACACGGCAAACAACCCGAGCGATACTCCCAAAACGGGCGTCGGCATCGCCACTCCCGAAAGAAGCAACTCACCGAGCGCCAGCACGGCGCTTATCAGCACCGAAAGGAAACCGCCGAAAAAGATCGCCTGCCGCCGCCAGCGGCCCGTCCCCCAAACGTGAAACGGCACATAGCCGGCCAGTACGCCCGCCACCGCCATGTTCATGACGTTCGCGCCCAGCGCCAGCACGCCACCATCCTGAAAAACCAGCGCCTGCACGGTCAGGATCGCGGTCAGCACCACACCCGCGGCAGCCGGTCCCAGCGTATAAGCCAGTAGCGCGGCGCCTACCAAATGCCCGCTCGTCCCCAGGCCCACCGGAAAATTGATCATCTGCGCGGCAAAGACAAACGCACCCATCACGCCCAGCAGCGGCACCTTTGCCGGCTCGAGCCCGCGCTGCGCCTGTCGCGCCAGGTACCCCACCGCCGGCGCCGCCGCCACATCCAGCGCCGCCCAGACCGGTGTTGCCAGAAATCCGTCCGGTATATGCATTTGGAACGCTTTCCAAAGTAGCACGATCCCAAGAATCGTGCCACCCAATATGCCGCGCTTGCCCGGCCATTTGCTACGGGCCGCGACCCTCTATAATCTGATACGAATGAGCGGCCTCAGCCGGATTGGCGTAGCCATCGATTCCGAGCTTTTAGACAAATTCGACCAGTTGATCAGCAAGCGCGGCTACACCAACCGCTCCGAAGCCTTCCGCGACCTCATTCGCGACGAGCTGGTGCAGAAGACGTGGGAATCGCCTGAATCCAACGTAGTCGGCACCGTGACCCTCGTCTACGATCACCACGTGCGCATGTTGAGCGAAAAACTCACCGATCTGCAGCACGATTTTCACCGCTCCATCCTGTCGACCCTGCACGTGCATCTGGATCACGATAACTGCCTGGAGGTGCTGGTGGTGCGCGGAAAAGCCGGTACGGTGCGGAAAATCGCCGACGCGCTCATCAGCACCAAAGGCGTCAAACATGGCCGCCTGACCATCACGACTTCCGGAGCCGAGCTGAAGTGATCCTCGGGACCGGCGTCGACCTGGCCGAAGTAGATCGTATCCGCGCCGCCATCGCGCGCTTTGGCCCGCGCTTCGTCCAACGCATCTACACGCCCGCCGAGATCGCCTATGTGGAGCGCAGAGCCAACCGCTTCGAGCGCTACGCCGGCCGCTTCGCCGCCAAGGAAGCCGGTATGAAAGCCATCGGCACGGGCTGGAAGCGCGGCGTCCGCTGGCAGGATTTCGAGGTGTCGAATCTTCCCTCGGGCCGCCCCACTCTAAAACTGCATGGCGAAGCCGCGCGCATCGCCGGCCAGCTCGGCGTGAAACTGATTTCGCTCTCGATCACGCACACCGCGGAGTTGGGAATGGCCCACGTGATTCTGGAGGGATGAGCAGACAATTGCTTCGCCGGCGAACCTGAGGTTAGATAGTAAGCGTGAGCGAACTAGTGTTTGATGTGACGCAGGAAGCGGACGGCGGGTTCACGGCTGAGTGCCTGACCGAGAACATCTTTACACAGGGCGACTCGTGGGACGAATTGCGAGCTAACGTCAAAGATGCAGTTGCGGCTTTCTACTTCGACCGGCCCGGCCCGGATCGACTCCGGCTCCACCTCGTTCGCGATGAGATGCTCGCCCTACGGTGAAACTTCCCCGCGACATCAGCGGCAGAGAACTCGTAACCGCGCTTTGCCGCGAATGGGCTATGTCACAATTCACCAAGCTGGCAGTCATGTAATTCTTGAGACGGTCGAGCCGTTTCACCAGAGAATCGCAATCCCCGACCATCGAAGCCTGCGAATCGGTACCCTGAATTCGATCCTTCGTGCCGTTGCGAAGCACAAAGGTGTACGCCGGGAAGAGATTATCAAATCGGTCTAACCCGACGATTGAGGTACGTGCTGAGGATGGCTTGCGCGCTGAGCCGCTCTTTTCCAGGGAAGGCCACCTGAACGAATGCCCACGCCATCTACGCTTTTCCGCTTCGCACCGTCTCGGCCTGCGGCACTGCGCGCAGCTGCGCGTCTTCTAGTCGCTTGGCTTCCTGCCAGGTATAGATCATGCGGTGAATTACGGTGAGATTCGAGAGCACGGCAATCACCCACAGCACCGGCGCCATGCGGTCGAATAGCGCACCGATAATGATCAGCACCACCCGCTCCGGCCGCTCCAGAAACCCAACCTTGCACTTGGGAATCGAGATTTCAGAGCGCGCCCGCGTGTAACTCACCATCACCGACCCGGTCATCACAATCGCCGTCAGCACGATATAGAAAAACCGGTTGATGGACGCGTAGTAGACCAGCAGTCCCATGAACAGCGCCAGATCCGAGTAGCGGTCGATGACCGAATCGAAGAACCCGCCGAAGCGCGTCACCCGGTTGGTTTCGCGGGCCACGCGCCCGTCCACCATGTCGAACAGGCCTGCCAGAATCACCACCAGACCGGCCGCGCGAAAGCTACCCGCCGCGAACAGGACCGCCGCCCAGGTATTGATGACCAGTCCGAGAAACGTGAGTACGTTGGGATGAATGCGCGATAGCGCGAGTGCGCCTACAATGCGGTAGAGGATCTTGCCGCAAACCCAGCCGATGGCGCGGGTGTACGTCATGTTTCCGTCATCTCGTGAATGGTGGTTAATTTCAGAATTTCAAACTCTCGCACGCCTCCGGGAATCTGGACCTTCACCACGTCACCCACTTCCTTGCCCAGCAAGCCTCGGCCGATCGGCGAGTTGGTGGAGATGCGCCCGCTAGCCGCATCCGCTTCCTCGCTCGTCACCAGATTATACGTGATCTCCTCGTCCTTTTTCACATCCAGCAGAACTACCCGCGAACCCAGTCCAACGCGATCGTGTGGAATCTTCGAGAAATCCACCATCGACATCTCCGCCATGCGCTGCTTCAGCTGGTTCAGCCGGGCGTTGACGAACCCCTGCCTCTCCTTGGCAGCATGATATTCGGCATTCTCGCTGAGGTCGCCATGGGCCCTGGCTTTCAGGATCTCCTTGGGAAGCTCGTTGCGCAGCTCGTACTCGAGCGCCATAATCTCGTCGTGCAATTTTTTCTTGAAATCGGCCATCGCGCGGAAACCGCCCCTACTCGCACATTATAGGACCTTCCAGCGCCGGCTAGTTGGGATGCCGCCCTACTATTGACCGACAATAGTTACGGTCTGCGCCAGCGTGCCCACGCGGATCTCGAAATCATTATTGCCTTTCGCCGCTCCGAGTGTCACGTCGAGTCCAAAAATTCCAGGCGTGAACGCATCCTCGTTGTTGATTATCCCCACCGAACCGCCGCCGTCGATGACCCTCGCCGTGGGATGCACCCCCGCCACCGTCATGCCGTTGGCGTCTGTCACGCGAAACAGCACCGCGTCTTGATTGAAGCTTCCGGCCTTGGGGTTATTCACCGTCTGCAGCACCGTGATGTGCGCTGGAATCGTCGATGCCACGCCGTACCAGTAAGGCACGCGCCCATCCACTCCCGAATTCGTCCCCATCACGTGAATGAACCCTTCGTAGGCGCCCGGCGGCAGCCCAAAAGCGGTCATTCCAACCGTGATATCGGCTGACGCCCCGGCATCCAGAGTCAGGCTATGCGTCGAAACCGTCACCACCGGTTGCTTTCCCGAAGTGTCCAGCGCCTCCGCCGTGCGGCTTCCAGGCGGCACCGGCCCGGTGGGCGCATCGCGGCCGGCGACGAAGATGGTGAAAGTTTCGCTGGACGCGCTGACGTTGGAAATGGTGAGCTTCCGCGTCGCCTGCACATCCACGCCGCCGACGCCGAATGCCAGCGAAGTAGGCGCCACAGCGCCAGAGGCCCGCAGAGCGGCGCTCATGTCCAGCATTCCCGTGCCTGCCATCTGCACCCGCGCCGGAACTCCAGGCTGCAAAAATGCCGGCGCCGCCGAATTCACCAGCAGCGACCTGTATTGCGCCACCGTGAGGCCCGGCCGCGCCTCCTTCAATAGCGCTGCGCCGCCCGCCACAATCGGGGACGAAAAGCTGGTGCCATCCACTAAGCTGTATCCGCTGAGGTCGTAAAGATCGCCTTTCGAATCGAACTTCTGCGCGGCGGTGTAAACATACATGCCCACCGCCACCATATCCGGCTTGATGGACCCATCCACGTTCGGTCCCTTGGCGCTGAAATCCGCCAGCGCGTCCGGATCGACTGAAAACGATTGCAAATTGAAATCCAGCGTGGCCGTATCTGAACTGTGGGCGGCTAAATGATGCTTGATGCTGATGCCATCCGCATAACTCACCATCATCGCCGGCAACGTCTGCGTTCCCACATCCATGGTGATGGCATCGGGCCGCGCCTTATCAGTGTAGATCAGGGCTCCCACAGCGCCGCCGGCCGCGACATTGGCAATCTTGTCGGTAAAGAAACACGTGCCTCGCAGGATCAGCGCAATGTCGCCTCTTAGACTATTGGCCGCAAAGGGCGCGCAAGCCAGCCCGTTATCTCCCAGCGTCGTGACGTCTTTGAGTCGCGCGGTGAGCGATTTCGCCGGCGCCGGACCTGTCCCGGGGATCGCAATGTACCGGATGCCACCCGCCGTCGCCGTTGCCACAAACCGCCGGTCGTTCAACGACGCGCCCACGGTGATCGCCCCAAGCGCGCTCGCCGGTGAGCCAATAGTGTGTAGATCGGGCCCCGAGTTGCCGGCCGCTACCACGACAATCGCGCCCAGCGAAGCCACGTTCGCAATCGCCGAGTCCTCCGTGTCAGCCGCCAGCGGAACGGCTATGGCATCGCCCAGGCTGAGATTGATCACATCCATGCCATCCTTCGCGGCGTCATCGATCGCTTTGATGATGGCGTCTTCCGTGGCGGTGTCATTCGATCCCGGGGAGCCGAACACCTTGTAATTTCCCAGGTACGCCTTGGGCGCCACGCCGCGAATGGTAGCTAGCGGCCCGGCATTCAGCACGCCCGCCGCCGCCATCGCCGTTGCTGTCCCATGACCCTGGCGGTCGCGCGCCGACTGATCGGGATCCGGGCTGAGCATACTCACGTAACTGCGAGCCACAATCACTTTGTGATTGGTGTACTGCTGGTCGGAGACGTTGTTGGTTTTTGGAAATCCGTGGGGTACAGGCAGCGACGAATCCTGAAACGCCGGATGTGTGATGTCGATGCCCGTGTCGATCATCGCTATCTTCATGCCCAGGCCCGCATGATCGAGACCAATTTGGTTCCACGCATCCACGATTTTGTGCACCACCACCGCGCGGTCCAGCACCGGCTTGAACCTCCGCACCGGGTGAACGTGCCTGACGCCAGGGAGCCCAGCCAGCCTCGCGGCACCCGCCGCCGGCATCTCGACGAAGATCGCGTTGATAACGGTATCGGCGCTCTCGATTACCCGGCCGCCCGCTTGCTCAATGGCAAGCTTCGTCCGCGCCTGCTCGGAACGCACCTCCGCGCCACGCTGTTCCACTTCGGGCATATTGGCGCGCCGGCCCTGAGCCCTGAGCCGCCCGGCTGCCGGAGCGCTGGAAAGCTCCACGATATAGCGGTCGGGTACGATTTGTCCCCAGCTCGCGGATAAAAAAAGAAGCGTCACCCAAAGGTGGCGCGGAAGAAGACGACTCATTTTTCTGGAGGCCCCCGCACGTACTACTGTACCGGCAAACTCGACGCTTTGGAATCTATACCATTGATAGTGATCTTGATCGGCTGCCGGCCCGTGGGCGCCTGCGCCGGCACTGTCACGTTGATCTGGTACAAGCTCACGCTCGAGGGTGAAAGACCGCTAAACTGCACGGCCGCATCCACGCCGCCGATCGTCACATGAGGCTTCGCAACCGTCTGCGCCAGCGGCTGTCCAGGGGTCGGGTCGCCGCTCGCCGGCGTATGGTCGACCGCGCCCAGGCCGTTCATGTAAAGCGAAATCGTCTGCCCGCGCCGCGCCGGGTTGGCTGTCGTGATCAACCTGTTGGCCGTGTCGAGCGCCGCGATCACCAAACGGTTCCCCGATGAGTCCGGAACTTCAAATGCCGCCGGCGAGACGCTCACCAAGGGCACAGTGTAAACAGCGCTCTGGCTTCCGCCCACGCTCACTTTCATGAGCGCCGAAGCCTGACCCTGCAATTCCCACGGAATTTGCACGTTCACCTGGTCCGGATTGACAAAGTGGATGTGCCCTGGCACGCTCAGCCCCGGCGCGTCGAAGCTGACGCTCACGCCCGCCAGCGCGACTGGCAGATATGCTGTTGACGCCACGCGCGTCGCGTCGCTCAGCCCCACGCCGTAAATTTCCACATAGGATCCCGGCGCGAAACCCTGGCCCGCTTGATGGTCGCCCGCATTCACCACGCCGCCCGCATTGATGGCGGGTCGCAGCCGCGCGAATCCGTCAAATTCCACGTGGAATCCGGCGGCATCCGCGCTGAAAATCTGCGCGCCCAGTTGCGATCCAAGATTTACCTTGGCCGCCGCAATGCCCAGCACGTCGGTGGCGGCATCGGCCGCCGTGATCGCGCCGTCGCCTGTCACCGTATTGAACGCAACTGGCTCTGAAGGCACCGCGACGCCATAGCGGTCGATCAACTTGAGAATCAGAAAGAAATCCTGATCGTTCACCGAACCCGTGAAGCTCGCACCCGCCAGCGGCAGCACATTGTCGGCCACGCCATCGCCTACCACATAAAGATAAGGAACGTGCAGCATCGCCGAGCCCGCGGATATTTGCAGAAAGCCTTCGTACGAACCTGGCGCCGGCTGGTTGCCCTTCAACTGCACCTTCAGCTGCTGCGTCTGCCCCGGGGCGAGCGTCACCGCATTCGGGGAAACACTAACGGTGGCGGATGCATCCTGCACCGACGGCGCCACCTGAACCGCTACTCGCAGGGACGCGTTCGTCACATTGCTAAGCGTGAGCGCCACAATGACCGGTAGCGCCACGTTCGCGTTGATGTCGCCGAATGAAACCGTGGCCGGCTCGACGGTTGCCGTCGCATTCACGGCCGCGCCCGCATCCAGCTTCCCCGCGCCCGCCGCCGTGACGCTCGCGTTCGCGCCATTATCCAACACCTGGTTCGATGCCGTATTCACCAGCGCCGACTTGATCTGGGCGGGCGTGAATTTCGGATGCGCTTGCTTGACCAGAGCGGCGGCCCCCGCGACCAGCCCCGCCGCGAAGCTGGTGCCCGAAACGCCCGTGAATGCGGACGCATCGTAGACATCGCCGTTTGGAGCGTAACTTTGCGCCGCCGTGTAAAGATCGGCTCCCGGCGCCACCAGCTCAGGCTTGATGGCCGACTGCCAGATCGCCGGACCGCGCGACGAAAAGCTCGCCACAACATCCGGCGCTTCGTCCACGGCGTGCATAGACGGATCGAGCGTGATTTTCTTCGCCACCTTCGAGCGCGCAAGATTTTGCAGTATCGCGCCATCAGAATTGCCTACCATGGCCGCCGGAATGGCGGTGGTCCCCAGGCCAACGGGCGAAAATGGAACTTCGTTGCCGGCGCTCTGTACGATCACCACTGCCTGCGCTCCGGCATTTGAGGCGTTCGTCACCTTGATGGAGAAGTCGCAATCGCCCCGCTGCACCAGCGCAATCGACCCAGACAGCGAATTCGGCGTGAGCGCCGTGCATGCACGCCCGTCGTTCTGTAAGAGTGATACGTCACGCAGTGGCGCGTTTAATACCGCCCCCAGCTTGGGCCCGTCTCCGAATAGCGCGTTGATCGGCGCCGCTCCCGGCAGAATCACTCCCGCGTAGAGGACGTGCGCGTTTGCCGTGGCGCCCACCGTGATCGCCGACGGCGCGGTTCCCGGCGTATCCACGGAAGCCAGCGC
>DATLVQ010000031.1:0-3227 GCA_035577325.1 Bryobacteraceae bacterium
CCGACGTCCGATTTCTACGGCGCGGACCGCGTCGGCGACGGCCTGTACGGGAATTCGCTAGTGGCGCTCGACGCACGGACGGGCCAGAAGAAATGGCATCAACAACTGGTGCATCACGATATTTGGGACTATGACCTGTCCGCGCCGCCAGCCTTGTTCGATATTCATCGCGAAGGACGCGTGATTCCCGCTGTCGCGCAGATCACCAAAATGGGTTTGCTCTTCGTTTTCGACCGCGTGACCGGAGAGCCGGTCTATGGCATGGAAGAACGCCCGGTGCCTCAAACTGAGATACCGGGCGAAGTAACGGCGAAGACGCAGCCGTTTCCCGTGAAACCGCCGCCGCTGGCGAAGAACATCTTCCGTATAGAAGAGATGTACGACCGGTCGCCCGAGCATGCCCGCTTTTGCAAGGAGTTGTTTGAAACCAACCAGATGAAGATCGGCGGGCCCTACACGCCACTGCCGCTTGAGGGCAACGCGGTGTTCTTTCCGAGCACGCTCGGCGGCGGAAATTGGGGTGGCGAGTCAGTTGATCCTTCTCTTGGATTGTTGTTCGTGAACGTGATGAACGTAGCGCAGTGGGGCCATATGGAGAAGCGCGGCGCCGAGTACGTGCGCAAATCGGCATATGGAACCTATGCTCGGTTCTGGGACCGCGAGAAGTACATACCCTGCCAGAATCCTCCCTTTGGAGAACTGATCGCAGTCGATCTGGCCACGGGCGACATTGCTTGGCGGGCCGTGCTGGGCACGATCGACGCGCTGGAAGCAATCGGCGTGCACAATACAGGGACCGTGAACCTGGGCGGAAGCATCGCGACGGCGGGCGGCGTCGTGTTTATTGGGGCGACGAACGATTCCCGATTCCGTGCGTTCGCGTCGAAGACCGGCAAGCTTCTTTGGGAAGTGAAGCTCGAGGCAAGCGGGCACTCAAGCCCGATTACATACATGGGACGGGACGGACGGCAATACGTGGCCCTGATGGCCGCAGGGGGCGGAGCGTTTCTGGGCGGTGGACTGAGCAACACCCTGGTTGCATTTGCACTGCCGGATGTTCCCCGGAAGCCGTTGCCGGCTGCGGTTGCCAAAGCGGTGGCCGCGGCCGCTGCGGCAAGGCGCGGGCTGCCAAAGGTTGGAACATTTGCGCCGGTGGAATTACCCAAAGGCGGTGAGAAGGCGTTAGTAGAGAAAACGTGCGGGACCGGTTGTCATTCGGTCGAGGTGGTCACCAGCCAGCGGATGAGCTCGAAGGATTGGAATGCCGTGGTTCAGGGCATGGTCGCGCGGGGGGCGGAGGCCTCGGACGCGGAGGTGAAAGTCATCGTCGATTATTTGTCGAAGACGCTGGGGCGCTAAAGCAGGCTACTCCCGTCTCGGCGCCAAGCGGTAAGCGAAACATTCCCCTTACGGACGAGATCGTGTGAAACGGCCCTTGCATGGGAACGCCTGTGGCATTGTGACTCACGCGAAGAGATTTGCGTCGAATTTTTGCAAAAGGTTGCACTGGAAACGGAAGTGCTAGTAACGACTCGTGTGCAAGACTCGGATTCATTATTGGTTGCTGCCGGCCTTCTTGGCTGCTCCAATTCTGGCCGCTCAGCAACTGCAGTTTGCTGTCACTTTCGGAGGCACTTGCGTTTCTAACACCTGTACGAGTCCATACGGCTGGAGTCCGGACTACGCGACGGCCATCACGGTTGATTCTTTAGGCAACACGTACGTGGCTGGCACATCCTTCGGTGAGTTTCCGCTGGTGAACGCGATTGAGCCGCCTCCGTATCAATTGGCCGACGCTTTCGGCGGCTGGACCATTCCTTTTGTGGCCAAGATAGATCCAGCAGGAACAAAGCTGCTCTACGCAACTCCCATTGGCGTCCCGCAGGGCTTCTGCGGTGGCTTGGCCGTGGATTCCGCCGGGAATGCGTATGTGACTGGACGTTCGCAAACCAGAGGTTTTCCCGGTATTAGCGGGACCTCTACCGGCGGCGCGTTTCTCATCAAGCTCGATCCAAACGGAAAGCTGATTCTCTCGATTCTGTTTGGCGGAGCGTCGGGTAACGACGCCGGAACTTCAATCGCTCTCGATCAGTCTGGCGGCGTTTACGTAACCGGAATCACTGAATCCCCCGACTTTCCTATAACCAACGGAGCATACCGGCCGGCCCTTTCCAGTCGTCAGGACGTGTTCCTCACAAAGCTCGATGGCACAACGGGCAAAATCCTGTATTCCACGTTTGTCGGACCGGGCGACAGTCCACAGGTGGCACTTGGCCCGCAGGGCGACGTGTTCATTGCGGCTAACACGACATCCACGACGTGGCTCACCACCACCGGGGTAGTGCAGCCCCTGTGCGCCGGGACAGCGTGCGCGGATGTCATCGCGCTGCGGCTGCGCTTTAGTTTCTTCTTCGGCACGCTTAGCTCGCAGGTTGTTTACGCCACGTACTTGGGAGGAAGCGATATCGATACCTTGGGTGGGATCGCCAGCGATGGCTCAGGGTCGCTCTTTCTGTCCGGTACGACGAATTCATCGGACTTTCCGGTAACGGGCTCCGGGGTCGCGCAAGCGGCCTGCGCCAGCGCCAATCCAGTTGCATGCGGTTCGAAGGCGTTCGTCGCGCGCCTTAATCCGTCAGGAACGGCGCTAGAATATTCCACGTACCTTGGTGGCAACGCCATTGATGTAGGCCGTGGGATCGCGATCGATACTGGGGGGAATGCCTATGTCACTGGCCAAACGACGTCCACCAACTTCCCCACCGTGCATGCAATTCAAGCGGCAATCATCCCCGGCGTTTGCTTTACGCCGCACGGCGACCAAGATTCATTTTGCGGCGGCGCCGGGTTTTTGACCGTTTTGAACCCTGCGGGAAGCGCCATTGAATGGAGCACGTTCCTGGGAAAGTATCCGCTCGCCGTCTTCGCGGACCTCGGAAATGGATTCGTCGGAGGCTATGGGGTGGCGGTTGACGCTGCTGGCAATGTGTACGTGGCAGGAAGCGATCTCGCTCTCGCCGGCACTTCGCTGAATCCACCGTCCGTTGGCACAAATGGCGAAGCTACGGTCGTGAAGATAGAGCCTGGCGGGCAACCCCTGACGATTGCCTCCAACTCAGTAGTCAATGCCGCTTCTTATGCTCCGGGGCTGCCGTTTTCCGGCGGCCTGGCATCGGTGTTCCTCGATGGGTTGACCGGAATTCACGGAATCACGACAGCCGCCGGTT
>DATLVQ010000032.1:0-9108 GCA_035577325.1 Bryobacteraceae bacterium
GTGGGGTCAATGCCAAACAGCAGGAGGTTGTGCTGGTCAAAACCCGGGTTGACCTGTTCCAAATTGATGAGTGTGCGAACAAAAAGCCCGGCCCCCACCAACAGCAACAGAGACAACCCGACTTGAACGATCACGAGCGTCTTGCCCAGTCCGAGGCGCATCCCTCCGCGGGCCCGGGACACGCCCGGCAATCGGGTCCCGCTCTCCTTGAGCGACGGGGTCAAGTCCACGCGGATGGCTCGCAGGGCGGGTGAAAGGCCGAAGAGAATGCCGCTGAGCACCGAGACCGCAGCCGTGAAGCCCAGCACGCGTGGATCAGGCGTCACGCTGAGGACGACGGGATCGCGCCCGCTCGACATGAACGCCATCAGCACATGCGTCCCCCAGAAAGCGAAGAGCAGTCCGATCAGCCCGCCAACGACCGCCAGCAGCATGCTTTCCGTCAGTAGTTGGCGAATCAACCGCCTGCGGCCCGCGCCGATGGCGAGGCGAACCGCGATCTCCCTCTGCCGCGTACTCGCTCGGGCCAGGAGCACGTTGGCCAAATTCGCGCAGGTAATCAACAGCACGAGCCCGACCACCGTCATCAAGATAAAGAGCGGTTTTGAGAATTGGTGCCGCAGATTGTTCAGACCTTTGCTTGCTGCCAAGATGTCGAGGTGTGGAATGGTTTCGGGCTTGGTCGACGCCTTGACGTCCGGTGCCATTGCCTGCTGCAGAAGGACCTCGAGTTCGGGACGGGCGTGCTGGAAAGTGACCCCGGGCTTCAATCTGCCCATGATCACCACCCACCAGTCTCCACTCGTGGCAAACAGCGCATTGGCCGGCGGCGCGCCGGAATCGTTCCACCCCTGGCGCGTCCAGCTTGGTTCCACGAACGGCTGGGTATGAAGGGGCAGCCACACGTCCACCGCGCGTCCCGGCTGTACGCCGTAGAATTCCGGTGGGCACACGCCCACGATGGTGAACGGGACTGCGTTCACGGTGATCCTTCGCCCCACGATCCCTGTGTCGCGGCCGAAGCGGCGCTCCCAGTATGCATAGCTGATCACCGCCGCCGGGCTGGCGCCCAAACGATCGTCCTCCGGGGTGAAGACCCTGCCGATGATCGGCCCCACACCCAGTGTCGAAAAGAAGGTTCCGGACACCAGTTCGCCGTCGGCGCGCCCGGGCGTGCCCTGGTAGCCCAGATTCACGTCGCTGCCGTTGCCCGCGAGAGCGAGCATGCTGGAAAACACATCGCGGTGGGTGCGGATCTTTTCGTAAAGGGCATATGTGAACGAGGGGCTGGTCATGCGGCCAGCCTTGTCCTGGTCCATGTCGCCGGCCACGTTGCCGATGATTCCGTCTGCCCACCCGTGTGAGGACCATTGCAGTAAGGCGAGCTCCTGTGGGTCCTGTACGGGAAGCGCTTTCAGCAGCGCGGCATCGATCAGGCTGAAGATCGCAGTGTTGGCGCCAATACCCAGGGCCAACGAAAGCACGGCGACGGCGGCAAAGCATGGACCGCGGCGAAGCTGGCGCAGGCCGTAACGGACATCCTGGACGAAATTCTCGACGTAACTTATCCGGCGCATATCGCGGCACTCCTCTTTGATTTGGTCCACGCCGCCCAGTTCGTGCAGGGCGGCGTAACGTGCTTCCTCCGGCCCCATCCCTTTTGCAACCTTCTGCCCAATCAATTTTTCCAGGTGGAAACGAATTTCGTCACTCAGCTCCTGCTCGACGCGGCTCTTCCAAAGGAGTGAGCGAATTCGAAGGGGCAGCTTGTAGAACCAGCGCATCATGGCTTCTTCACCTCACGATGTTTCGAGCACAAGGCCGATTGCCGTGGAGAGCCTTTTCCAGTTGGTTTCCTCTTGTGCCAGGTACTTGCGTCCTGCCGGCGTCAGCGAGTAATACTTCGCCCGGCGATTGTTGTCAGACTCGCCCCATTTTGCCGTGATCCATCCGCTTTGCTCCAGACGATGGAGGGCAGGATATAGCGCTCCTTGGTTGACCTGGAGCACTTCCTTGGAGACCTGCTGGATGCACAGGGCGATACCCCACCCGTGCATCGGCTCCAGAGCAATGGTCTTGAGAATTAAAAGGTCCAGCGTACCTTGAACCAAATCGGTCGGTTTGCCCATGCACACTCCCCTCAACTATTGACAGTAAAACTTAGCTTTGCTCCTGTCAATAGTCAAGGGGAGATCTCCGGCGCGGCGATTGGCGCTGGTCGGAGAACAGGCCAAAAACCCTTGCCCATTTTGGTCTCGCCAGCGTGCGTTTTTGGCCTATTTCAAAGGGATAGACCGACGTGGCTCTAACCTATTGCTTTCGGCCATGCGACCAAACCCATCATATATAAGAAGGTCAGGCTGCCGCCTGTGTCGCGGGCCCGGCCAGCGTGGCCCGGTAATTCCACGGCAGCCACTCCGCAGGACGCACGGTTATCTCCGCGGGATGCCGGAGCAACTCCGTCATGTAGTCGAACGGGTTGACCTTATTGAGTTCGCATGTGTGGATCAGGCTCATGAAGAGATCGCCTACTCGCGCCCCGTTCACCGTCTTATAGAAGAGCGCGTTTTTACGGTGCAGGATCGCCTTCTTCAGCATTCTTTCGGCGATGTTGTTGTCCAGTGGCGCGCCCGGCTGTTGCAGAAACAGCGTCAGCTTTGTCCAGTGCCGTTGCAGATATGAGATCGCCTTACCCAGCCCGGAGTTTGGCTCCGTCTTATGCTCCGCAAACTGCATTTCCATCCACTCGTGCAATTCATCCATCAATGGCGCGCTGTGCTCCTGATGGAGCAGAAGCCGGCCTTCCGGCGATAGTTGCCCTTCCCTTGCCTGAGCGTCGGTCTGGTAGACCTTGCCCAAAGTCTCCAGCACGTACCGGCATTCTTCGGGGAAGTTCGCGGCAACGTCTACCACCTGTCGTCTTCCATGAGCCAGACAGTTGGCCAGCAGGACTTCCACACCCGGCAGCTTTGGCGTGTTCCGCGAGAGAGCGTCACACATTTGAATGGGCGCATCCAGCTCTGCCGCGCGCCGCTTCAAAACATCGGCGAGATTCTCGCCCGCATGTTTCCAGCCAGTAAAGTACAGCGCGATGCGCCACTCTCGCCAGATCGAAACGATGCCGCTGGTGAAGGTTCCCGTGCGCCCGTCGTCGGTGTTGCGCACCAGTTTCAGTATCCGCATGCCCGTGTCATCGTTGTGAACCACGCTGCCCTGCGCCGCCTGCCGGATCAACTCGACCATTATCGGTTCCAGCAAATCCGCGGCAGGTTCCATCAACTCCCATTGAGTGGCTGCCGGCAATGGAATCCCAAGTTGTGTCTCCAACCGCTCCATCCGATTGAAGGGCACTCCGGTGCCGTACTTCAGCAGTGCGATCATCGCCACGGCGGTGGCGTCGTACTTCAGTGCTGATGTGGGCTGGCTCCTCTGCCGTGAATACCTGGCAGCAGGCATTGCAGCGCAGACGCTCCATCTCGAACACGGTCGCTTTCACCGGTGCCTGTCCCACGACGCGGATCAGCGTCTTCGGCTCTTTCTGCCGGTATACTCTTCCCTCGTGGCATTCCGGGCAAGGGTCGCCCGGTTTGAGTTGCGCGTGTTGTACTGAGACTTTTGCCGCGCCGGTAAAAGCACTCGCTGCGTTGCGCCCGTGGCCAGCCGGAGCGGGGGGCTCCGGGGACTCAGTTGACTCACAGGATGAGTTTTTTGGTTCCAGCACGGAGTTGGTTTTCTCCGTGTTCCGCTTTTGCGCCAGCCGTTCCACCAGCGCGTGCAGGGTGGTTTTGAGCTTCTGGCGGTCCGCCTTGCTCAGCGGCCCGTTTTCCGCTGCATCGATCACCCGGTCCAGTTCGTCAATGTCCACATCGAGACGGCGCCGGGAGGTCTTCATATCTACTTACTCAGCAACTGGCGAAAGCACCGTGTCAGCGCCAGCCCGAGTACCTCTTTAATGGAGCGGTTCGGTATGTAACTGTTGGATGCCTTACCTCGGCCAGTCGTCCTGCCCATCAGCACCCAGTTGGCGGCGCGGTAGCAGGTCCCGCGAAAACGGTCGGGATCGATGAAGGTCTCGGCGAAGTAAACCGGATGGCTGTACATCCGCTCCCAGTCCCTGGGCAGCGCGGCCGCCACGCGGCCCAGAATGTGCGAAGCCAGATGCGGAACCCTGACCCATGGCAGGATCAGAAAGCGTGTGTTGTAAGCGATGAAGCGAATATTCCGCCGACGCGCTTCGGCGCTCCATCCTATATAACGGTCGCGGCTGCCCAGATGACGAGGCGCCGAACTCCATGCCATGCAGGCGATCGGCCTTCCCTGCGCCCACACCAGATATTTCAGGTGCTCACCCACCGGCTGTTCATAACCAAGATAATGATGTTGCTCCATCAGGCTGTTGAACAACGGCTCGTCGGCGGTTTTTCTGACCTGTTGCAGCGAGACCGGGCGGATGTCGGCGAGCGTGCCGTTGAGCGGCGTCGTGTCGATCAGCATCGCTTGTGGCCGCTCGCGCTGAGCCAGGGGATTAGGGGGCCGGAAACGAATCACGGGCAACTGGATCTGTCCGGCGCGATGCAGCATCAGTAATAAGCCACGGCAGACCATATCGCGTGGAGCGCCGTTGGCCTGCTTCCATTGCCAGGCCTCGCAGAGTTTCTCCGACAGTTTGCGCCGGCTTGCCCTGGGATGGTCAGCGATTAACCTGCGGATGAAATCGATCTCTTCAGTAGTAACGGTGCGGCCCCGGTATCTCCATTCCGGCATTCTGTCGCCAGTGTGGCAGAGTCAGAATTGGAACGCAAGGGGGTTGGCCTACTTTTTTTACGTGCTCACCTGTCGCCATACCGGCGGTGCATCGGCATCCGGATTCGCTGCTGCCAAAAGTAACTGAGCCTGATGCGCAAGCAGGCTTCGCACCGGCTCAGAACCGGTGGGCCACCATTTGAAACGGCCCTTCGACAGTCGTTTCGTGGCGAGCCAAAACCCCTGGCCGTCATACTGTAAAAGTCGGATGGCTGTTCCCCGCCGCGTCCGGAATATAAAGAGATACCCGGAAAACGGATCGGCGCTTAATTTCTCACGGCATAACTCAGCGATGGCATCTATCCCTTTCCTTCCATCCACTGGCTCGACCGCCACCAGAATGCGCACCTGCGGCAAGATCTGAATCAGGACGCAGCCTCCCACAAAGAACGGGTCAACGTCGTCAGCTCGAATGTCGAAGCGCCCTTGAGCTGGATCCGCAGGTTACCTCGTCGGCCTTCCAGTTCGATCGTGCATTCCGGAAACGGCTGTGGCCGCGCTGCTGCCAGTTCCACGAACGTCGGCGACGCGTCATTCGGCGATGCTCCTGAAGCCACGGCCATGCGTCGCTTCAGATGATTCCATTCCACGCGCAGCTCCGTGGAGGTGCGACTCACGCCTTCCCTCCGCGCCACCTCGACGGCAGCCGCCCAGAGTTCGTCCGGTATCGAGGCCTTCCCCCTGCGGTTCCGCCTCCACTCTTCAAAGCGTCTCTTTGCTTCTTCGAGGCTGATGTTCGGCGTCCTGCTTCGCGGCATGCCTACCTCCGCGCCTGATACCCGGCGGCAGAACGACCTTACCAGTTATGCCTGGCGGATTTCATGCACCCTTACAGGAAACTCACAAGAATTGTCGGCTTCCGCGCGAGACTAAACGGCGGAGTGTCCAACCAATCGCATGCTGAAGGTGTCTTGCCAGCTTGGTATGTGGAGTAGTTCTCGTCACGAGCTGAGTTGTTTGGGCCCCACTGCGGCACGTTAGCCCACTATCCCAGGACGTAGGTGCCTGTCTTTGCGTGATCGCTGAATGAAAATGAGGCGATGAGACGATGGGTTCCAGTCAATCGCACACTTTCTACTGGATGCACCAAACTCCGATCTTAGTGCTGGTGTATTTCCTGATTTCTCGAAGAGAGCGTCTTCTTACTGACCATCAGGTGGTCTGGCGATGGCTAGCCGACCCGGACGCGCAACTGATTGTTTGGCCTTTGGTGTTTTCTTTGATGTAGTAATCCTCCGCGTGGCCGGCATGTTGGGTGGCTGACTCGCAGGAAACAGCGTCCGCCGCAGTCTTCCCTTAATGTCGCGCCCTGAAGGGCAACTGCCGCCTTCCACGCGAACGGTTGCGGGTGCGCTCCGGCCCTCGCCGCCGTTGTTCCGGCAGTGACGTAGCCCTTCCCATCGCGCGCGCCGAAGATGAAAGCTCCCTTTCTTTTAAGCTTCCGCCCTTACCTGCTGGCGATCAAATAGAGCACGGCCAAGCCGTGATGCCTGCGAACACCTCGGCGAAGCCATAAACCTGGCAACTCCGAAGGCTGGGAAGCGCTCACCAGCGATCCCGCAGGCGATCCAGCATCTATCGTTTCTCCTCGCATCGGCCGATACTGCGCCCTGTCCGCCCGCTATACCGAGGGTGTTCGGTATCCCGAAACTTGCGGCGGAACTATTCGACATCCCGTCGCTTGGTTTCGCTCTGAACGGTCCGCCTAGTCTTCCGGTGCTACCCGCAGATTGTTTGCGACGTGCGGGGCTACTTTCAACGCCCGGAGATAAGCCATCTTGCGGTCCGTCTCCGAATCTACCACTCCTTCGAGAGTGACGTTGCCATCCTTTACAATGATGTGAATCGGGGGAACAGCGCGGGTGCCGTACTTCTCCAATTGCTGCTTTTCATAGATGACACGATACACATTCATGCGAATCGCGTCATCTCGTCGCGATGAAGGCAGCACCTCGATCTGGTTGATGACACTCTCAACGCCGTCGAGCCTCTTGATTACGCGTTCGGCATTCAACTTGACCGTCTCGCGCACCACCTGCCCCGACAGGGTGACAGTCTTGCCTTGCAATTCGAACCTGAGTGTGTCGAAGACTCCATGGAACGGAAGCATGACGAGTTCCTCATGGACTCTCCACTCGAGGCCCTCAAGTGTCCTCCCGGCCCATTTGTGTTCTTGTGCGAGGGTGGGAAGCGCGGTCATCAGGAGCACGCATCCGATCCAGGAAATCTCTTGCAGCAAAGTCTTCTTCATGTTTCATCCGTCTCCAATTGGGATCTCAGCTTGCGGTACTGTTCTGGTTCAGCGAGCACTGAAGAGTACGCGTTTGCCGTTAGCGAGTATACCGCTCTTCGGGCGGGGATTTTCAAGGCATTTTGCCGGCCCGATGGCGGCCGCGGCGTGGTCGTTGGTGAAGTTCTGAACCATCTGGACGGTAGCATTCCGCATGTAGCCTACCCCAACCGACGTCCTCGGTGGCTGAGCGTTGATGAAGCTGCGCAGGTCATCGAGTTGGGATCCGAGGCTCTTGTCGCAAGCGTCGTCGATGAGTATGAACAGATCAAGCCTCGCCCGATCCCCACGAGCTGGAATCCAGTCGGTCACTTTCAGGCGGTTTTTGCCCTGCTTGACCATCACATCTTCGCGGCTTACCTCGGGCATGCGTTTGTCGCCCAGAACCTCCAGCGTAACCGTCATTTGCACTTGAGCTGTAGCTACAGGGGCTTTCTCTTGTGCTGGCAAAGAAAGCACACTCGTCAACGCGACTGTGTAAACGACGAGCGCTTTGGGTGTTACTCGGTATTCTCGCATCTAATCTTCCATGGATAGCCGGGCATTTTGCCCGGGTTGTGAGGGTGACTTAATTTGCCGGAGTGGCCGGCGAGAAAGCCAAGCCACTCGGCACTTCGGTTTGACATCCCTTGATTAGGGCTCATCGATAAACGGCATTTCCGAATAGAGTGTTCTCGCATGCCCCGGCCAAACGAAAATTGTTTCTTGATCGCGATTATGAAGATCAATCCTAGAGGCAGCGTCATCTTAAGAGGTCCAGGGATAGTCATCGTCGCTCTCCCATACAAGTCTCAGTTGCGCGTCTTTGCGTTGTCTGGGGTTTGTTTTGGTGCAGGCCTTGTTTGCGGACTGGGCGCGGGTCTTTCGGTTGCGCTGGGCATCCGCGAAGGAAGGCAAAAGAACGATGGACAGCGCACAAGCCGCCGCCGAAGATCCGAGCGAGGACCGCGCACTCCGGATGACTCCCGAGCGACGGCCAGATGGACAGACGACAATCCGATAGAGCGTCAATCTGCTTCCTTCGGCGAATACCTAGACAGCAACGCGAGCAACTTTTCCCCGCCGGGCGTCGGCTTGACCTTGGGATCGCGAACAATCTCCTTCGTGGTCAACCGCTGCTTGTACAGCGCCTTGTTGGCGTCCAAGTCTTCCCTTAATGTCGCGCCCTGAAGGGCCACGCCCGCAAAGAGGCCGCGCGACCGCGAATAGGACAAGATTTCGGCCCGCATCAGGGCATCAGTCTCGGCAGTTGCGGTGCGGCCCACAGGACCGGCCGCCGCCTCCGCCGTGCCACCGACCGTGAACTTGCTGGCCATCAACTTGTCGGCGCCGCGGGAATTCATCACTAGCATGATCACGTCGGTCTCCGTCGCGCCTAGCTGGAGGCCGAAACTGCCGCCTTCCACACGAACCGTTGCGGGGGCGCTCCAACCCTCGCCCCCGCTGTTCCGGCACGTGAGGTATCCCTTGCCATAACGCGCGCCGAAGATGAAAGCTCCCTTCTTTAAGTCGGGGATGATAATCACGCAATGGGCCTTGTCCAGCAGGTTTTGGGGAATCGCCTTGTCTGGCGTGCTCATCACCTCTTCGAGCACCGTCGCGGCATCCTCCAACCGCTGCTTGTGCTTTGTCGCCCCGAAAGCGGCGGCGGCTATCAGTGTCAATGGAAGTACTCTGCGAACTTTCAAAAACTTCATATAGAGATCTCCTTTTCGATTGCTTTCCTGTCCTGTGAATCTGCGTGCCCGCCATCACGATCTGAAGGAAAGTTGTGGTAGCTTTACGGTTTCCTCCGTAGTGAACATAAGGACCGTCTCCGACGGGATATGCAACCCGCTGTCCCTTCATGAACACCTGCGATCTGGCGTCCGCAGCCGCCGGGAACAGACAGCCCCAAAAGGCCGATAGAACCTGATAGGGCAATGTTTCTCTTCCCGCTGGCCGAATGGAAGCATTCGCCGCCAATGCTATCCAGCACCACCAACTTGATGGCGTTTGGAAAGGGTTGGGTGGGG
>DATLVQ010000033.1:0-11222 GCA_035577325.1 Bryobacteraceae bacterium
ACGCGCCAGCGTGGATCGTGCTAGACCTTTGACGTTGTCTTCACGCCCTTTGCATTCGGAAAGCTCGTTGATCACAGAGACTACCCTCGGCCAGAGCGAACGGCGCTCCGATTCTCGTCATGAGTATTGCCCTTTTCCGTCAGGTATCCTTGCCGAAACCGACAGGCCCCCCGGTGGCGCAGTTCCTTGCCGCAGGGACATTTGTGGTCGATCCGCTTCCGAACAGTAAACATCTTCTGATACCATCTGTCGCCGGCGCTCATCGAGATGCCGA
Organism: Bryobacteraceae bacterium; assembly: GCA_035577325.1. Lineage (GTDB taxonomy): Bacteria > Acidobacteriota > Terriglobia > Bryobacterales > Bryobacteraceae > QHXW01. The sequence goes on from DATLVQ010000033.1 coordinate 275, forward strand.
GAGCGTCGCACGCCTCCCTAATCGTCTTGCCCTCGACGAACACCAGCTGATAAAACGCAGGCTTCTTCGATTGCGTCGTGTGGTTGATTCCTCCCCGGAAGGTCCGATCGATGACGAAGCTTCGCTGGCAATTCCGATTCATGCAGCGCCAGGCTCTTGTACCGGAACTGTTGCGTCCTCGACTCTGTGTTTTCCCTCCACAGAAGATGCATGGGGGATTCGTTACGGCGGCGCCGACACGGTTCCTCGCAAAGATAAGGTCGAATAGCGCGTTCAAAAGATGCTCCCGGCACTCTTGCAGGTCACGCGCCCACACGATCAGAGTGCCTTGCGCGTCAGGGGCCGTGACCGGAAATTTCTGGGTGCCCTTATACCGCCGGTTCAAGCAATGGACAAGCGAACTTGCCATTTGCGGATTGAATTCAAGATTAAAGTAGCTCACGGCTGGATCTCCGTCGTGTTGCAGTAGGGCTGGGTCGGCGGCAGTCGCGGCCGCGTTGCGCATGGCAATGAGATGCCGGCGGGGTCAGCCAGCCGGGAGTTGGTTCAGTCGGACCGCCGCAGTCTCGATGCGATCTGCTGGAATGCGGATCTCACGCAACGCTTGCGTGCCATCCCACTCGTAAGCGTCATGTCGCCCGCCGCACTCGAGACAAACGATGAATTCTTCGTTGAATGTTTCGTACGGTCCGCAATCCAGACCATGAGTCTCGACGGACGTAGCAAACCGTAAGTCCCCGGCGGGCGAGTCGCAATCTGGACAAGCCATGGCGGTTCCTCCTTGATCAAGCCGCTTCCCGCTAGAGGCTGATCTGCACTCGGCGCGGTGGCGGCAGGGTCAACCAACCTGCTGCCACCGCTGCCGCTTCAGAACTTCCGTGCAAGCCGCTCTTCCAGAAACGCACCGAGCTTCGCAGTGGCCTTGAATTGCGGTATCGGATCGAGTTCTTTGAGCGCGGACGTGAATGCATTGGACAAGCTCCACAGGGTCCGTGGCCGGAACTCTTCATATTGCGGCTCGAAGTACAAGTCATGCACGCGCCGAGCGAGGTGTTTCGGAACCTCGAGTTCGCTCTCGATAAACGCCTCGTAGACGATCATCTTCGCTGAGACGTTGCTCAGTTCCATGCTTTGCCAGGACTCCACCTGCTTTTGCATGGGACCAAAGTTGCGCTGCATCCGATCGACGCCGACTGAGATGGAATCGACGAGATTCAGCGATTTCGAGTGCTTCGCGAGGACCGGCGTGAACGCGCCTGCGACAATATTTCCAAAGCTGTCGGTGGCTGCCAGACACGGCCGATCCGTCGGCGCCGACAACGTCGGCTGGTCCAAGCCTCTCAAAGCGTTTCTCTGAGCTAGCCGTTTTCGACGCGCGCCTTTATATCCAAGTACGCCGTGTCGATGAGCTTGCTTAGAGCGCTGCGGCGTTTGTGGCCGTTCTCGGTCTCAGCTTCATATGGCGCATGAACTTGCCTGTGCCTTGCAACAAGCGGGTCGGATCCGGCAGCGCTGCGCCGTGAAAGAACCCCGCGTTTACGTGCGAGGAGAATACATTCACGTAGCCGAAGGGGGCATCTCCCAAACACGCTACCGGGCAGCCGTCATGCAAAAGCTCCCGGACTTCGTCCCCGCACTTTCGCATCACCTCAAACCACTGATGCGCGATGGCTCCCAATTCACCTGCATGCTCTTTCATCCACGCATCGATGACGGGATCCCGTTCGACAGCGCCGTTGAATCGCAGCAATTCCGTTCTCATCATCGCTCTATCTTCTGCCAGCACATCCCGCCGTGACCGCATTTGTTTTGACACTGTAGCGTCCCAATAGGTTGGAAACATACCAAGCTCATAGCTCCCCAAAATGCCCATGTCACAAGCGATCCGGCCGCCGAGGGGCTGCCCTGCATCAAAGTTGCGATGCCGACTTCCGGGGACCTATTTGGCCAACCCGCTCATCTCTTTGTACGAGTCGCCGGAGACTCACGGTGTGGCCACCTCGGCGGTTTGGGCATTCACGGCAACTTGATGCAGAATCAGCCCAACTTGGGGCGGCGCTAGACGCCATATGCGAGTTCCGTGACACCGCAGAACTCGGCGCTATGAGGGCGTGCGAGTGGTATTGGCGCTTGGCTGGCGCTACGTGATAAGCCCGACTCTTCGGGCCTCTGCCTCGACCGAATTGAGTATGTTCTCAACTTTCGGAATCAGCACATCAAGAATCCTACCCACCGGATCACCGGCATCGAGGGTGGTTCATCGAACACCAAGAATACTTGAACGCTGATGCTGCTGATATCCACAGCAGTCTCTTTGCCACACCGGAAAAGTATGATTTCGTTTTTGTCAGGGCGCCAAGCAAACTGCGGAATTCCGACCATACCACCACTGACTTTGCCTAAGCTCAGATTAAAGGTGCCGGTTGAAACTGCCATCGGCCTGAGCATCTGATGCTTATTGGCGTTTGCGATTGTGTTCAGAGCGTAGAGCTGTTCATCTCCCCCCTTGTATGGCCTGAGGTTCCGAAAAAGCGTGAGGATGTCGGCTGGGATATCCTTGGCACGTCCGTTGATGGAGTTTTCAAGTTGTGCCGCGCTCGCCGCAAAGGGAAAGGTGGTGTGCTTGGGATTGCTCCCTTTCTTGGCGGCTTGGGCGGCAGCGTAACCGATGTGATCGAGGGAGTCCCGGAGATTGTTAGCAGCATCCGAAACGACACTCGGTATTTCAATCGGAACCGGCTTGGAAAATTTGAGTTTTACAACTTGCTCGCCGCCATTGGTCTCGACTTCGGTTACAATCCCGCTGCAGGCCTGCTTAAGGTAATTCTGCTCCATGGAACTAAATTCCACGGCATGTTGTTTTGCCCGCTGTATTTTTTGCCGAGCGCTATCGAAGATTGAAGAAGTGGGCAACGCATTGATCGTAAGGACTTCTGCGAGATCCTGTCAACGGCATCGAACAAGTGCAGTAAGCTTGCTGTTTGCATTACCGAAATAAAGACGGCGAGGCCTCACCCTACCACAGGGAAAAACTATGAGCGACGAACAGGAAGACACCACATACACGCTCCTGTCTGATGAGGACAGATCGAAAGTGAAGCAACGCTTGCTGGCAGCGCACGAACACCTTTTTCACGGAACGCCAGCCGCGGATCTCGACAGCATCCGGCAAAACGGTTTGCATCCTCGTTTTGAGAGCGTGCACAGTGCCTATGCAAATATGGCTGACGATCCGTTCACGACGTCTTTAATTTCAAAAATGCCGTTCTGGCGAAGGAAAGCGGTGCCGGCGATACTCGCGGGTCGGCCACGGCGGGTATCCGCAGTAGACTTGATCTTGGCAGAGCATTCGCGCTATGCCGCAAGTCAATCCAGCATGCGCGCATGGCAACGAGACTATCACGAAGCGGCCGATGCGGACGAGCTGACATCGGCGTGTATTTTCTACGGCAGTTCTCTTGAGTTCTGATTGATGACGGTCCGGAAACGGGGATGTCCGACACGTAGCGACCGTCACTGGATGATGGACTCGAACCGAACTTCCTGGGCTTTTCCCGGGGCTAGAACCGGCTGCATACGACCGATGCCGATTCCGAAGACGACGAGCGCACTTTATCTCAGCACTGGCGACAGTTGCATTACACGTAAGATTAGGATTACTCCTGGCGCAGAGCAGCGAGGGGATCGAGGAGCGCGGCCCGACGCGCGGGCAGGTATACGGCCACCAAGGCCACCGCCAGCAGTACGGCCGCTGCGGCGGCGATCGTCAACGGATCGTTAGCATCGAGACCATAGAGCTGGCTGGATACCAGTCGCCCACAGGCCAGCGCCGCCGGGATACCTACGACCAGTCCGAGCGCCACCACAATTAGCGATTCACCCAACACCATGCGTAGTACGCTGCCGGGCCGCGCACCCAGCGCCATACGGATGCCAATTTCATTTGTCCGGCGGGCCACCGAATACGCCATGACGCCGTACAGCCCAACAGATGCCAAGAGCAGCGCCAGCGCGCCGAAGAAACCCGCCAGCTTCGCCAGAAGCTTTTCCTGAACGAATGAGCGATCCACTATCTCGGCCAGTGTCGTCACTTCCGAAATCGCCAGGTTCGGATCCTCATCCCGGATCGCCGCCCGGATCTGCGCCACTAGCGCCTCGGGCTTACCCGTGACGCGCACAACCAGATCATTGAAGCCATCTGGCGATTGCTCCTGCTCCGCATAAACAAACCACATCCCTCGCAGCCTCTCGCGGACGCTGTCGTATTTGGCGTCTCTCACTACGCCGACAATCTCGAAATCCTGTTTATCTCGTCCGGCCAGCGCGAAATGGCGACCCAGCGGCGAAGCCTCCGGGTACAGCTTCCGCGCCAACGTTTCGTTGATCACGGCAACGCGCTGCGACTGCGGTGTGTCCTGCGGTCCGAAACTCCGGCCCATTACGATCGGCGTCCCTAGCACCTCGAAATACTCGGCCCCTACGCGGTTGCCCTCGAAATCCTTGCCATTTGCCTCGGTGTGCTCCACCCCCTCGGGCCACAGCGGGGCCACCCACTGGCCCTCGTTGAAGGTCAACATCGAAAAGCTGGCCGCCTGCACGCCGGGTAGAGCCCGGACGCGCGCTTCCAGCCGGCGGCTCAGGCTCACTACCCCCGAGCCTTTAATGTTGCTCGAGGCGTTGTCCAGTTGCAGCAGCACCACGCGGTCCTTGTCGAACCCGGTACGCGTCTGCTCTAGTTTTTGAAGCGTCCTGACGAATAAGCCCGCTCCGATCATCAGGAACAGCGCCACCGCGACCTGCCCCGCCACGAGGGCCTGACCCAGCCAACCGCGCGACGACGCACGCGCCATCCCCTTGTCTTCCTTGAGCGAAGGACCCAAGTCGACTTTAGTCATCCTGAGTGCTGGCACGATGCCGAATAACAGCCCTGTCAGTAGCGAAATCCCGAACGTGAACACGAGCGCCCGACCGTTTGGTCCCACTTCGAGGGGAACCGGCTCCGCCCCCCTCGAAACCATCGCCAACAGTAACTGCCCGCCCCACCAAGCCATCAAAATGCCCGCCGTTCCACCAATGAGAGCCAGTAGCACGCTCTCGGAAAGGAACTGGCCGATCAGCCTGCGCCGTCCGGCGCCGAGCGCCGCGCGCACGGCGAGCTCCCGCTGCCTTCCCGCCGCTCGTGCCAACAGCAGGTTCGCTATGTTCGCACAGGCGATCAGCAATACCAAACCGACTAACACCATTAATATTTCTAGCGATCGCGAAAACTGTCTCCGCAGACGCGAGATTCCGTTTGCCGCCCCCGTCAGTTTCACGCGTGCCTTACGCATGTCCGCAAAGCGTTCCGCCGAGGGCGACTCGCCCGCGATCGCGTGCAGCCATTGCTGAAACACAACGTTCGTATTGGCTTCGGCTACAGGAGTGCTTACGCCGGCCTTCAGGCGGCCAATCAACCAGAGCGATTGCGACTGTGCCCCGAAAGGATCGCCCAGCCATGGCTCGACCTGCGCCTGCATCGCTAGCGGAATCCAGAAATCCGGCGACTCACCGACCACCGTCCCGAAGAACTCGCGGGCAGCCACCCCAATGATCGTGTACACCGTCGCATTCAGCGCGACCTTCCGGCCGATAACACTCACATTTCCCGGGAGGCGCCGCTCCCAGAACGCGTGACTCATCACCGCCACCGGATGCCCGCCCGGCTTCTGGTCGTCTTCCGGCATCAGCACGCGCCCGGCCGATGCGCCCACGCCCAGTATTGAAAAATAGTTGCCGGACACCAGCCTTACCTTTATTGGCTCGATCTCAGCGTTTACGCCCTCGAATCGCGCATGCACGTCGTCGCGCATGCTCTCCACTGCGGCAACGTCGGAGAAAACATGGTTCTTCGCGCGCACCTCGCGAAAGAAAGGCTGCGAAAACAGGTCCGTGTCCCCGTTGGGAAAGGGATTGAAGATCCCCCACGAAAGACCCGCGCCAAACAAGACCAACTGTTTCGGTTGCTTCACCGGAAGCTTTCGCAGCAGGAGCGCGTCCATAACGCTGAAGATGGCAGTATTGGCGCCGATCCCGAGGGCGAGTGAAAGGATGGCCACACCGGTGAAGGCGGGGCTGCGGCGCAACATACGAAATGCGAATCGAAAATCTTGGATCAGATTCGGCATCGTCTTCGCCTATGGTGTGAGTAGCCGGCCTCCTGACACAGGGACAACCAGCAAATTATCCTCCACAGATATTCATTTGTCTTCATGCCGCAGTCGCGTCGAATTCCAGGCTATCGCGTTCGGAGAAGCTTGGAAGAGGAGTGAGCAGCCGACAAAGCTGCGAATCTTGCGAGGTGGAAGTCCTCGTTCCGCCAATTGCCTGTAGTCGGGCGGATAGCATATCCGATGCGTGCGAAGGTAACGACGCACGTTCGGCTCGGATGTAAAAGCCTCGGCTGCCCTGCGGGTTCACTCGCAGCGGTAGGAGCGATCTGGGAGGCATGCAAACTGTGAGGCCTGAACATAAAGAAATAGCTGCAACCTCGATAACAAGCCCGCGGAAAATCGCGTTCGCGGAAAGAAGCGAGAAGCCGACCAAATCTCCTTTTTGGGAAGGCCGAAGACATTGGGGAAGAACCAGGCAGAAGCACTCGATGGGACTCGCCGGGGTACGGGCTCAGGCATCACAGGACGGATTCGCAGAAATAACGTCGGGAAGAACCCGGGGGCAGCAGGGGCTGGTAGCAACCTGCAAAGATTCCTTGAACGAGGTGAATAACCAAAGGAGAGGAGAGCCCAACGGGTTTGGCGAATGGGTCGCTAAGAGCGATGACCAAGGAGTAATGTCCTTGCAGGAAACGACGCACGTTTCCCTGATGAAGGTAACGCCACATCAGGCAAAGCGGCCCTGGGCACTTGGTGGTTCCTACGACAGGCGCGGGCTCGGCTTGATAAAACCGGGCATACCAAACCGTAGCCAGGGCCAGGAACGAAGTCATGAGCAAACCCTTCAAAGGCGGGGCGTATGCGTACCAGCGCTTGAACTTTGTCCTGAAGGGGCAGGCTCATGAACGAACTGCCGAGGCTTCAAACCGTACCTGGGAAATCCGGCCGTACGGCATTATAGGGGGGCTTCGGGAACCGTGACGCTGGTGGAAATGTGAACCCACCTCGCAACCGAAAGGGCGAGGCTGGTAACCCTCCACCTCACCGTAGGCGCGCCCGACTTCTATCCCAGCGAATTAATGATGAGTTAGTGAAACCTCTTAATGTCATCCAGCGGGTGGAAATCCCGCCTGATCAAAGTCGAGCAGACAGGTCAGTAGCGAGTCTTGCCACTCACCGGGCGACCGGGGGGTGCGAAGCGTAGACAGCAAGGAAGCAGGCCGTGAGGATTCAGCCCCGAAATCGTTTCATCGTTGCGAGGCCGACGTGTTTAGCCTAGCGGAAGGCAGCATCCGGCAGCGACCGTTATGCGAGGTCGGGCCGACTCGCCGGGGTCCCTAGCCCAGGGCATGCTCCACAGGGATGGCCCAGGAACCGAAGAGAGCTCCCGGTTTCCTCCTCATTAGGGGAGGTACGTGACTCCAAGGGTCGACCGGAGGGGTTACGGATGGATCGGAAGCAGTCGTAGAAACCAATAGTACCGATGAAGGTGGGGAACCGCAGGGCTCCCGCAAGGGGCGGCCGCGGGACCCACTGGAGGGAAGGGGTTGCCCGAGCGGATGTATCGGTCGAGGGAAACATAGCCGAGACTCAGAACTCGATTGCTATGTACCCAAAACTCGACCGACTATCTGCCCTGAACCAGGAGAAGATCCCTGAGGCGAGGTAGTGAATCCGCTTGACGAACCCGCTGCGGAAAATCTGCACGGTGGGATCTGTGAGGGGGGAGTCCCCGATGCGCCATGATGGACCTAAACGGGCACGAAGCTGGAAACGGCGGATACAGCCAAGGGAAGTCTAAAGTGCATCGGGTCTCCTCTACTCGGCGTGTTCGTTTTCGGGAAAACCCGTCCTTGAATTGGGATCACAATGGCGCCATGTTTTGAAAGTCTCTGTTACAGCTAATAGATTCCGTATCCTCGAATCGTCACAAACGGGGTTCGATGAACCTGACCGGGCCTCCCGTGTTCGCTCCGTTTACGGCGCCGGTGCTCGTTCAAGGTGAACTCTCTGCAGGTCGCCTCGTCTCATGTCGAGCAGTGAAGCCAGTTACGCAGTTCTTCAGGCCGGTCGATCACGCGTCCGCGGTTTTCGCGGAATTGGCGGAGGCATTCCGGATGAATCTGGTGGTCGCTGTAGCCTGTAGGCCTTCCTCGGTCGGGTCCTGTGGCGGCAACGATCCAGGAAAACGCCGGCGACTTGGGACGCCCATTCATGACTCCGCGAGGAAGGACGCCTAGTATTCCCGCTACCGCTCCGTAGGTGGCGCGCTGGCTATGGCGGTCGAGCAGAGCTGCCATTTTCGGGAGTGTCCACGCGACCTTCGCGGCGGTGGTACCTCTGATCTGGATCGCCGCCGGTGGCGGCGGAGTTGGCTTATCGTTCTGGGTCAGCGGTGAAATGCCAGCACGCTGCGAGCCCAGTGGCACGGGCGGAGCCTCTGTGGCATCGGCTGAAGGTGCCGGGACACGGAAGACCCTGAGCCAGTCCGCGGGGGCACGGCCCGTTTTCGTGCACGTGCGCTCCAACTCTGTGAGCAGTGCAGGCTCGTGCGGCACGACTATGTAGCCGGTGGCCAGGTTGCCCACCATGAGGCACTCACGCCCCTGGTGTAACAGTACAGCGACCAAAAGGCAGAGGCACGCGTCGAGGCGGTCCTGATCGCTCTTCTTCGGATCGGTTTTTGGGGCAGCTTCCGCCAGCCACGCTGCCAGCCTGGGAGCGGAGTGGTGCGCCAAGAACTCCGCGGCGCCTTCACAAACAAACTTCCAGTCGCTCTGGGAGAAGGTCTTCGTACGCTGGGGATTGTATTTCGGCAGGATGCCCGCCGTGCCACGACCATCGCGCAGCAACTTAAGCGCAATCAGCGCCAACACGGGATAAGTTTCAATGACGCAGGTGCCATTGGTTAACTGGAGGGGGTCGGCCGCGCCGCCGAACCGGGCGAGGAAGGTCCATACGGGCGCAGCGGCACCGAACATTTCGGAGCGTGATTGGCTGGCCGGCTGCATTCCACCCAAACGAAGGCTGACGGAGGGCGATACGATGCTCTCAACCGGGCGCTGCCCGGTCGGGTTCACCACGACGGTGGGCTGGTCCAGGAGGATGAGAGTGCGGTTCGGTTGGAATTGCCCCTGCCACCGGAGAATCAGGCGCTCCGCTTCGGCGTAATCGACCACGTGTGGGAGGTCGATTTCCTGGAAAGCTCCGCCGTCGTCCTGAAGAAGTCCGGCAATTGCGCCGGAGTTTCCAGGTGTCCACGCGGAATCGAAACCAACCAACAGGGTCATACCCACGCCGATCAGCATATCAACTTAAGGAGCGAGGTTTGGAGCCCACACGCCGGCGCGACAATCCACGAGCTATCAGAGGCTGCCAAGGGCGGAAGGTGGCGCTGGCGCGAAACGCATACTCCCGTGAAGTCGCGGTCCCATCAATCGTGTGGTGCCCTCCGTCGCCATTCGTCGCTTGGACTTGACCGGCGTTTCCCAGGACTGATTCGGATTGGTGGATGGTGGGACTGTTCGCAGCAGCAAACGGCAAACGACCGCAGCCGAGCGTCGGACGCGGCAACACGATGATCCGGGCCTGAACGGGTGCTTGCCGCAACTAGCCCTGCTTCGGCGGTTGCGAAACATTTCTCCTGGCAGCTCGTTTCGAAACTGAACGGTGGCATGGGCCAGAATGTCACATCTCCGGCATGACACATTGGCGTATTCTTGGCACGAATCTCGGCCGAATTTTCTGGTTCTGAGCCGGTTTACAAGCCGGTGCTAACCGTCTTACACTGCAAACGCTTCTCTTGGCGTTCGCCGTAGGCAGCCTGGCCAATAACCATCCTCAATTTGCAACTTGGCAGTTGACCTGCCCTATCGCAAACGTGGTGATTTCGGCAAGGATCGAAGCGATTAAACGTTTGCTGGTGTTCTTGATCTTGGGATGCTGCGCGACACCAACGGTGTTTGGCGGAGCCAAAATATCCACAGACCTGCTGCTGGGCGATCCCGATGCCGTCGTGGACGTGATTGTGCAGTTCCAGACCCCAGTTACCGAAGCACACCACCGGAAGGTTATTGATAGGGGTGGGCACCTAAAGCAAGCTTTGGACATTGTGCAGGGTGGCTTGTACTCCATGCGGGCCGGAAAGCTGGGAGATCTGGCACAGGATCCGGACGTCTATTACATTTCCCCTGACCGGACGGTACGTGGCATGCTGGACTATGCCGAGCCGACCATTAATGCCAATATTGCCTTCCAGTATGGATTCGACGGGACAGGAATCGGCATCGCGGTAATCGACAGCGGCATTTCGAATCACCCGGATTTAAAAAATGCGACCGGCGCCCTGCGGGTCCTGTACAGTCAGGATTTTGTCGGCGGGGGGACGGATGACCATTACGGCCACGGCGAGCACGTTGCCGGAATCCTGGCCGGAAACGCAGCCAGCTCCACCGGTCCAAACTTCACCCACACGTTTCGCGGCATCGCGCCCAATGCGAATCTGATCAATCTGCGGGTACTCGATCAGAACGGCAATGGAACTGACAGCAACGTCATCGCCGCCATCGGAGTAGCAATCAAGCTGCAGAAGACTTACCGCATCCGAGTGATTAACCTGTCGCTCGGCCGGCCCGTTTTCGAAAGCTACGCGCAGGATCCGCTGTGCCAGGCCGTAGAGAAAGCTTGGAATGCGGGCATTGTCGTGGTCGCGGCGGCTGGCAGCGATGGCCGCGATAACTCCCAGGGTACCAGCGGCAACGTGACTATCACGGCGCCCGGGAACGATCCTTATGTGATCA
>DATLVQ010000034.1:0-8672 GCA_035577325.1 Bryobacteraceae bacterium
GTTGAAAACCTCACCAAGGTTCTTGGTAAGCACACTTTGAAGACGGGTTTTATGTACCGCCTGGAGCACCAGGCGATTGAGTTCGGTGGCCCGATGATCTTCAATATGTTCGGCGAGTTGACGCAGGATCCAACCAGCGGCTTGGGAGGTGGCGGTCTGCAGCAGTTCATGCTGGGCGCGGCTTCGAGTAATGGCGGCACCATCGAACAAGTGAACTGGGAACCTTACCTGCGTTTTCGTTATTGGGGGTTCTACCTGCAGGATGATTACCGGATCACTTCCAATTTCACTCTGAACCTCGGACTCCGGTACGACTTGTTCGGTATGTGGAAGATTCGGCAGCAACCGAATTCCAACTTCTGTCTGAGCTGCCCAAATCCCGTAACCGGGCTGCCAGGCAAAGTGATCTACTCCGGCGATCCGGAGTTCCCGAAAGGCCATGACATCTACCCTGCCAACAAGAACGATTTCGGACCTCGAATCAACTTTGCCTGGACCCCTCTCAAAGATAAAAAAACTGTGATTCGCGGCGGCTATGACATCTTCTATAGCAATGCCTTCCAGGGCGGCAATTCGGTTCAGTCCGGTGCCAATTCCCCCGGCTACAACATCGACTACTCATGGAATGACAGTTTCTACCCCAATCAATGCGCCCCCTTTACCGGGCAATGCGTGGCGTTTCCGCTCGGCGACACCTCCACCATCAAGACGCAACTGCCAGTTCCACAGGTTCCGGCCTCTCCAGCCCTGCTGCCTGGATGGACCCGCCAGCAGTTGCTGGGCGGCGGCGGTTTTTCTCTGTTTCTTAAGCCTGCTCATGACCCGATGGTCCAGCAATGGACCCTCGAGGTCCAGCGCGAGCTTCCCGCGAATATCATGCTGAGCGTGGGGTACGTGGGCAACCACGGTACGCATTTGCTCGGAGAGCTGTTCCGCAGTTTCAACTATGTCCACACCGCTGACGTGCTCAAGTACAAAGGATCGCTTGGCGCCGTAATCCCCATCACTGACGTGTATTCAGGCAAGACCGCGCAGCTGCTGCAGCAGGTTTACGGGACCCCGGATCTGCCGCGGTCCCTGCTCCTGAAGCCCTATCCGTTTTATGCGCTTGGGCTGGGGGCTAATACCGCGTGGGATGGCACCGCCCACTATAACTCCATGGATGTTCAAGTACGAAAGAGGTTTTCGGGCGGCCTCAGTTTCGTCGCGGCGTACACTTGGTCGAAAGCGATGGATAACGGTTTACCCGGGCAGTTGGGCGCGAATGTCGTCGACCCCGTCCACTTTGCGCGTCCCGGTTACGTTGGCGGCCGGGCGGGGACTGGCAGCTTTGGCAACCAAACTGGCGGCTTGTACCAGGACCACGATCACATAGTGGACAAGACCATCAGTGCGGACGATATTCCGCAGATGTTCAACATTGCCGGGTCCTATGAACTGCCTTTCGGCAAAGGCAAAATGTTTCTGAGCCAAAAGGGTCCGCTCAACCTTCTGCTTGGCGGATGGATGCTTACTGGAAACTTCAATGCGCAAAGCGGAATTCCGATGTCGATTGGCTGCCCAGGCAACAATGTGACCAGCCGCTGCAACCTGATTGGCAATCCCAAGTTCAGCGGCAGCCGTTCGCGCCAGCAGGAAATCGCGCAGTGGTTCAACCCCGCTGCCTTTCAGCCGCCGTTTGGCGGCGATCAGACCTTTTGGGCGAACTACGATCCTAACGACTCTCGCGCGTATCTGTTCGGCAACGCCGGGGAGCGGCTTCCAGGCGCCCGATCGCCGGGCTTCTCCAACGTGGATTCTTCGCTGAGCAAGAATTTTCACATTACGGAGCAGCGCTACTTTCAATTTCGCTGGGAGGTATTTAACACGCTGAACCACCAGAATCTGGGGCTACCCAATACGAGCTTCTGCTTGCCGCCGAATGCGGACGGTTCGACAGATCGCGTGCATCAGGCCGGATGTTCGTTCGGGCTGATCACGAATGTTGCAACGGACCCGAGGTCGATGGAATTTGTTTTGAAGTTCTACTGGTAGATAGCAGGCGGTGAGAGAACTCGCCTTCGATCATATCGGGTCTAGGTGAAGCTGAGCAGCGCGATGGAGATAAGGCCCAGGGAAATTCCAGCAATGCCCGCCGGTCCCAGGCGCTCCTTAAAAACGGTAACCGCCGCCAGGATCACCAGGAATAGTCCGCCGGCGAGGGCCACCGGGAACACGACGTTGCCGGGGATGCCCTTCGATAAGGCAAGCCCCATTGAGGTCTGGCCGCATGTGCTGAACAGTCCGAGGCCGGCGCCCACAAGCATGTCGGAGCGGGCGGGCTTAACGGGAGCGCGCGAAAAGATCGCCAGCATCGTCATCGCTCCGGCAAGATACCAAAACACCAAATACAAAGGCGTGTAGTGCGCCGCCAATCCCATCCCGGCCAGGATTCTGAGTCCAAACGGGCACAGCCCGTTGAAGACGAAAGCGATCATCATCAGGCGAAACCACATGGTTACTCCACCTCCGCGACCGGGCTCGTAACACCTGCCAACGTCGCCCTCTCGGCTTTCTCCCGATCCTGTTTTCGGTCCCACCATAAAAGTAGCAACGAGATCACGATGAGCCCTAGGACACTAGCCTTCCGAAGAGTGAGAGGTTCGCGGTACACGATGACGGAAAGTGCCGTGGGAACGGCCGACGAAAGGTTGATCAGCAGCCAGCTCGTGGCAATGCGCCCATAACGAAGACCGCGCTGGAAGAGCCAAAGTGCGATTGCCGCTGAAGCGCCGAATGGCAATGCGATCAGCACCACACTGGCATTCCATGAGAGCAGCGATTCACGCTGCCAGAGCGCGGCATTGAGAAAGCTGAGTACGCAAGAGCTCGCCATGGTGAACAAAGCGATGTGCAAGGCGTTGCATGCATAGCGATCGCCCAGCTTATGTATGACGCCCATGGCAGCAAAGCTGAGAAGCCCGAAGAACATGAACCAGTAGCCGGCCGGCATTCCAGAGAGTCTCCTGTTCGTTATGAAGGACCCCCGCATTCTATCCAATGATCGCCGGCCAATTCTCAAGCACCTGCATTTCTTGACACTCCGGCAAGTCCGCCAGATAATACCGCCTGTTCATCACCCAAGGACGCACGAGTTCTCATGAAGCATCTCTACCGCACATTGACCTGGCCTGAAGCTCGCGAGCGGGCGCGCGGCAAAGCCGTCATCGTAATCTCTGTTGCGGCGATTGAGCAGCATGGTGACCACCTTCCGATCGACGTCGATAATGTTTTGGTGGAACACGTGACCGAGGAAGCCGCGCGCCGCTCAGAAGAGCGTGTATTGACCGCGCCGATGATTCATTACGGCTTAACCCTCGACAACGTGATCGCAGCTTGCGAAACATGAATGCCATCGTCGAAGGCGCTCGCTTGCCGAAGATTCCGGCCGAGATTCAGAATTTGATTCTGTGCGAGAACTGGACTGCTATGTTTTCTCAGTGGGCCTAATCCCGCTGGTTAAGCTGCCATTCGCGGCCAGGACGATCCACGCGAAATTGAACCAGGCGGCCGCGCTCGCTCTCCGTGACATAACACGTTCGCCCGTCTGGCCCTCCGAAGCAGACATTGGTTGGCTTGGCGCCCAGCACATCGATCTCGCGCATCACTTGACCCTTCGGTGATACCTTCGCCACCGTGCCTTTGCCGAACCGCGTGATGTAGAGGTTGCCGTCGACATCGCACCGCATCCCGTCCAGACCGTAATCGGGAAACTCGATCAGCAGCGATTTATCGCTGATCCCGCCATCGGGATGCAATGCGTAAGCCCAGACCTTCCTTTGCACGGTCTCATTCACGTAGAGCCTGGCTCCATCGGGACTCACCTCGATGCCGTTGGTTGTCCCCATATCTGTTTCGATCCGCGTCAGCCGGCCGGCACGGTCCACGCTCCACATCTGGCCGGTGCTCTTTTCCCAGTTGGGGTCGCTGGCGAAAACCGTGCCCGCCGCGGTGATAGCCACATCGTTGGGCTGGTTCATTTGGTCGCTGTGGGCAAATACAGTGACCGCTTTCGTCTTTGGGTCGATCCGTAAGACGTTGTGATTCGTATAGTCAGCCACGTACATAATGCCGGATCGATCGAACCGGATGCCGTTGGCCAGGCTGCCATTGGTGAACTCGATAAACACTTCACCTTTCCCGTCCGGCGATATCCTGCCTATGGTGGGCTTACGCGCAAAACTCACGGCGAAGATATTGCCGGCACGGTCGCAAGCCGGGCCTTCAATTTCGGCAGTGAAGCTATGCTCGGTGGTCAGGGGCCGGGCAACGAAAAGTTCTTCGGCTGACAAGGATCCGGGAACAGTGAGAGAGGCCATGCATACTCCAATGACCGCGCCGCATTTTGCAGCTGGCCGATGTGCTTTGAAGAAGTCAGTCCAGCAAGAAACGATCCAGTACATTGCGTGTAATCCGAGAGACATGTGCGTCCGCCAGCAGAGCCGGCACCCATGTAATGGAGCCCACGGAGAAGACAGCTCCCCCTTTTCCTTGTTCGTGATAAACGATCTCAGCGCCGCCGTCATCGGGGTTGATGCCCTTGGCCAGCAGCAGCGTGTTCGCGGGTGAAGAGGCGGAACGCTTGTCGGTTTCGTGTCCCGATGCTCCGCCCGGAACTCGTTCGTGCAGCGTGTTTTCTCCGAACAGATCCCCATTGCGCAACCCGGTACTCTCAAACACCCAGTGTGATGCGTCGATCACGCGATACGGCGCCGCGGTCATAATGCCGGAGGAAGTACAAACAACTCCCAGCAAGCTGGCTTCGGATTCGAGCGTTCGATGCATGCGGCTCTCATACTCCAGCACCGGATTCTCAAGCGAGTGCCCACCCATCTCCCCGCTGATGCTGTTCACGTGTGTAAGAGAGCGCATTGTGCCATCCGCGTGCAGAGTAACTTCGCAGTTGAGACCGTTGCCGCCCAGATAAATCAGCCGGCCGCCCCGCTCGAACACCCACTGTTTAACGCGCACGTACATTTCGCGGGTCCAATACTCGGGGTGCACGGCCAGCACGAGCACTCGGTAGGCGTCGAGCGGGAGCGTGCCGTCGTGCAGTTGCGCCTCAGCGTAGAGATCATAATCATACCCTTCCTGCTCCAGCCAACCCAGCAAGCGCCATTCCCCTGGAGCCTGCCCGCACTGCACGCGGCCCTGCACTGGGTCAGCAACTTCTCCCGCGTCCAAAAAGTGATTGTGTGGTTCCGGCCGCTCGAACGACAGTGGCGCGTATTCATCATCCCGGAACCGCCAGGTGCCAAAGGCCAGTGGTTCCTGGTAACGCTCGAGCTCGATCCTTGCGTTTACCACGGGCTCGCCGGGAAGCCGGTCGGCATTAATGTAATTGCTCCGGCCGCCGAAATTGTTGTAAGCGTTCCAGGTGTTGGTGCCGGCCAGCACTGCGATTTTGGCCCTGTGGTTGGCTGGAGCCACCACCCATGGGAAGGAGAACGCGCGTCCCGACGGCGTCTTCGCCCAGACGTAATAGAGGCCCGTCCGATCAGGCGCGGTAACAAACTGCGTATGTGACGGTGTGCCCCAACCGATTTTGTTCCATTGCACGCCCGTTTGCGTATAGTCACCGTCCGGCGTCAACTGCATCATGGCGCGCGGGCCGTGCTCGTCGTACCAGCCGATTACGCCGATCAACTCTTTCCGCAACCCGTACCGCCACAGACTGAGCTGATACTGCTCCACCGAGTGAATGCGTAGTTCCGAGCGCTCGCCCGAACGCACCCATTTGGGCCACATGAAACCGAGCAGGCCGTCCGAGAGCAGGCGAAACTGGTGGGGTTTTCCGCCTAGATGTACACTGACGATCTTGGATCCGAAACCCTGTTTCGCCAGAGTGACCCGGTAATCGCCTTCCGGGATATCGCTATAAAACGCACCGCGCGGCGATGACCGCAGCACAGAGACTGTTCCGGCGGCGGATTCGAACTCGGCGAGCACATCCGGTATGGCGACATACATTTCGTCGCTGACGTATCCGATCGTTCTCATGAGGGTTTTAGCCGGCACAAATATTTTCTAACGCGTGCAATGGGAGGTATACGGCGGTCGAAGACTACCGTAAGCTGGTCGCGGGCGATCCGCTGCATACAAAGACGGTAACGGGCTATCATACTCCGGATGCGCCCTCGAATATTGATGCCTCTGGTAACCGAACGAGCCGGAGTGATTCCCATCCGCGCTGCAAGCAAAGAGCCCGTGAAATCCAGCAGTAATGCCGCCAACCTGGTCACTGCTTGGGGATTCGGAATCGTCCGCATTCTGACGCAAGGGAGCATGGAAGAGCTGGACGAGATCTGACGCCATGAAACCGAACAGCATTCTGTTTGCCGAAATGACGCGCCAGGAACTTCGCGCTGTAGCCGCCGAAACTACCGTGGTCCTGCCCCTTGGCGCGACCGAGCAACATGGTCCACACCTGCCGGCGGGAACGGATTTTCTTATTGTGGATCAGTTGGCGCAGGCTGCAGCTAAACACGCCGCCGTGGAGATCGCTATCGCAGTCACACCGGCGCTGCCTTTCGGTTCGTCGGATCACCACCTGACCTTCGGCGCTACTTTATCGCTGCGGACCGAAACTTACTACCGCGTGCTCAATGACCTTCTACGATCTCTGGTGACAGACGGCTTCCGCCGCATCTTTCTGCTGAACGGCCACGGCGGCAATCATGAGCTGGCGCAACTCGCCGCTCGTGACGTCGCGCTCGAGCTTCCGGTGCGCATCGCAGCCGCTTCCTACTGGACCATCGCATGGGACGCACTGATTGAGCAGCGGGCGCACCTCGGTTGCCGCCTGCCGGGCCACGCCGGTGTATTTGAAACGTCAATGATGCTCGCCCTGCGCCAGGGACTTGTCGCCCCTGAGCGTCCGCATAGGGACGATGTCCCTGACACGGATCCGCGCAATTTCCACGCGCCTTATCGTCACGAGATCCACGACTTTTGGAAAGGGATCGACGGTTATTCCGATAGTCCCGATCAAGCGTCGGATGAAAAAGGGCGCCGTTACTGGGAAGCGGTTGTCGCCGCGGTGGCTCGGACCTTCGTGGAGTTTGGCAAAGCGGGTTAGGTGCCGGCTGCTCATCTAGACTGTTACTACCGGGATCGACGCCGAGCCGTAAAGCCTCCCTGACTTGACGGTGGCAACGGGTATCAGTTTCAGATGCCCGGTGCGCCTCGCACCCAGCGAATCCACGAATCCAAAATTGCCTTCCTCCAGTGAAAAGACCGCGACGTCGGCTTGGGCGCCGGGACGCAACGTTCCCAGCCCCTGCGGAAAAGCGAACAGCCGGGCTGCATTCGCTGTCGCCCTTTCAATCACCTGCGGTAATGTCAAACCGAGATACAGAAATTTAGACAGCGTGGTGGCGAGATCGAATACCGGACCATTTACGTTGTACTGATGCAGGTCGCTCGATATCGTGCCGGGCAGCAGGTCCTGGCGGAAGGCTTTTTCGGCGGTGTCAAAGGAAAAGCTTCCGGCCCCGTGGCCCACGTCGAGATGCACGCCGCGATCAACGGCAGCCCGCACCTCCGGCAACACGCGATCTTTGTCATCGAGGATGCCGCCATCGCTCCCGCGAAAGCTGTGCGTGATCACATCGCCGGGCTTGAGCATCGCCAGAATTTCTTTGAGCGGAGAATAGGTGCCTCCGATGTGAACCATGAGCGGCAACTTTACTGCGTCAGCCGCTTCACGGGCAAGCGCCAATGCGCGCAGGTCATGGTCGCCCGCGAGATTGCGCGTTAGGCGGATCTTCACTCCCAGAATTGTGTCCCGGTTCTGCTCAATGGTCTTGATGGTGAGCCTTGGATTCGCATAGCGCAGGTCGAGTAGTTCACCAAACGGATTGTCGGGCGAGTACGTTGATTGTCCGACTACTGAAATATTCAGCAAGGCATACACCCGAGTGTCGGCCGCTTGGATTACATATTTCCGCAGCCCCGGGAAGGTGTGCGCCCCGGCTGAACCCGCATCGACAACCGTCGTTACTCCCTTGGCCACACAGTTCGGATCGGCGGGAATTCCGAGCGGGGCGACTCCATCGTAGACATGGACGTGAACGTCGATAAGGCCGGGCGTAACAATCTTCCCCTTCGCGTTCAGAACCTGGCGGGCTTCATTTTCCGGGATACCGGCGGCCACTTGCGCGATACGCCCTGCCGTTATGGCAACGTCACGATCATCGAACAGGTTTTGCGAGGGATCGACAATCCGTCCGCCCCTGACCAGAAGATCGTAGCGGGGTGCGGGCGTGCTGGTTTGAGCCGAGAGCATGCCTTCGCCGCGGGCCGTGAGGCCGCACAATAGGCGGCCGGCCAGAGAGGCGCGCCAGAAAAAGCCGCGGCGCGAGGCGGTATCTTGATTCTTCATGGCGGTCATTTTAAATTATGGCGCCGCTGGTGAACTCGCCAATGCCGGCGCTTCTCCCTGCGCCAGCCGGTAATCGGCGTCGAAATAGCGGCGAATGCCATAGATGGTCCAGAGCCCGGCGAAAATGAAGAGGGCTGCCGTGAAGGTCATCAGGCGGTCGACGCCGATCGTTCTTCGGCTCAACCCGCCAAGAAATGGCGCGAAACCCGACACTAGGGCGGCCACCAGGTTCAATACGCCTGCCGCCGAC
>DATLVQ010000035.1:0-4060 GCA_035577325.1 Bryobacteraceae bacterium
GATCACTCGCGAGCACACTAACGAGCCGAAGATGATGTCTTCAATCGGCATTCCCGTGGACACGCCCACGTAACGCCCGCCATTGCGCAGTGCGATCTGCTGCAGCTCGGCGGCATAGGCATCGAACGCACGCGTATACGATTCGCGCGAGGCCTCATCGAACTGCAACTGCAACCGCGACTCGGTCTCGGCGTCCACCAGATCGAGCTCGCCGACCCAGGGTGGCGTGCGGTCGTCTTCGGACCATACCTGAATCAGCAGCAGCTCGTGTCCGAAATCAGCCAGATATTGCAGGGGCTTCACGCAGCCGGCGTCGTCCAGAAAATCGGAAATGACCACCAGCAGGCCGCGCTGCGGATGCGCCGCGATGAACTGACGCACGATTTCGAGAAAACTGGTGCGACCCTCCGTCTTCAGGCCGGTCAGGTATTCGATGACCGGGCTGAGGCGGTGACGGCCACCGCCGCATTGCACGCCCTCGCCCAATCGCGAGCCGAACGGTTGGAGCGCGATGGTATCCAGCCGGACCAGGCCCACATAACACAGCGCGGCAGCGAGCCTGCGCGCATAATCGAATTTGAATCCATCTTCGGAGTTCATCGACTGGCTGGTATCGAGCAACATGCGCACGGGGACCCGCGGCTCGATCTGAAACATTTTGAGAAACATCTTCTCGAGCCGCAGAAAGGCACGCCAGTTTACCGCTCGCAGATCGTCGCCGTGATGGAAATGGCGATGGTCGAGAAACTCCTGGCCGCCCCCGGCGAAGCGCGAACTGTTGTGACCCCCGACCAGACCATTGAACGATTTCTGCCAGTGAATGGTCAGACGCTCCAGTTTCTCGAGAAACTGGCGGTCGAGCAGGGGTGTCGAAGGCATGGCGGGACCTACGCCGCGGAGGCGTGTTCCGCCACTCCGCGGATAATGGCCGTCAAAATGGAGTCGGGGGTTTGTCCGTCGGCGTGCGCATCGAAGTTCAGAATGACGCGATGGCGGAGAACGGCGGCGGCGACGGCGTCGATATCCTCCACGCTCAGGTGATAACGGCCGCGCATCAGGGCGCGCACGCGCCCGCATTCCACCAGCGCCTGCGCGCCGCGCGGCGAGCTGCCGTAGCGAATATATTTCTTGGCCAGCTCGTGCGCCTCGGTCTGCTCGGGCTGTGTGGCCATCACCAGTTGAATGGCGAATTCTTGCACGTGCGGGGCGACGAGCACTTCGCGGCAAACAGAACGAACTTGGAGGATCTGATCGCGATCGAGCACCGCATGCACCTGCTCTTCCTGCGTCTGGATAGTACGCTCGACGATCCGGTTCAGTTCGTCGCGCGACGGATAGCGGACCAGAATCTTCATCAGAAAACGGTCGAGTTGAGCTTCTGGCAGTGGATAGGTTCCTTCCATTTCGATGGGATTTTGTGTGGCCATCACAAGAAATGGAGCTTCCAATTCGTGCGTCGTGTTGCCGCTGGTAACTGTGCGCTCCTGCATGGCTTCGAGCAACGCTGACTGCGTCTTTGGAGTGGCGCGATTGATCTCGTCGGCGAGTACCAGGTGCGCGAAGATCGGCCCTGGCTGGAAGCGCAGTGATTTCGAGCCGTGGTCGTTCGTCTCGATAATCATGCTGCCCACGATATCGGCGGGCATCAGGTCGGGGGTGAACTGAATGCGCGAATACTTCAATTGCAGCGCGCGCGCCATGGTGCGCAGCAGAGTCGTTTTGCCGAGGCCGGGCACGCCTTCGAGCAGGACATGGCCCGCCGCAATCAGGCAAATGAGCACACCTTCGACCACATCCTGTTGACCTACAATCACCTTCGCGATTTCGTACCGGACTTCATTGAGCCGGGAAACCGCCTGTTCGAGCCGTGCATCCGACGCCACGACTTTATTGTAGTGCATGGGTGTATGCCTCGGCCTCATGCCGGTGTGTGAAAATCGACTGATGACGCAACCGCGCGGGCCGGTGGTATCGTCGATCGCGGCGCTCGGCAGCCTGGCAGCGGCGATGAGCTGTTGCCTTCCAATGGGGACGTTTTTGGTGGCCGCGGGAGCCGCTGGAGCGGCGCGCATTCTCAACCCCTTGCGGCCATGGCTGTTTGGCGTCTCGATTGGCGCGCTGATTCTGGGCTTCGTGCAGGCGTACGGGCGGTCGAAGTGTTCGCTCCGGCGGAATCCAGTGAGCGTCGGACTCCTCTGGATTTCCGCGGCCCTGGTTCTCGCAATGTTTTTATTTCCGCAGGTGATCGCCGGTTTCCTGGCGGACCGGTTGCCATCGGGGAGTGTGAAATGAAGCGCAAGCTCGTCTTCGCCGCAGTCGCGCTGGCGTTGTTTGGCATTGCCGCATATTACCGGTACGTTCCGGGCCAGGCGCCCACGGGGCAGCCGCCGCTGGCGAATCTCGATCAAGCGTCGTTCGAACAGCAGTTCCGCGCGGCGGTGGCCGGTCCGCGCGTTCTGGTGCTGGTCTCGCCAACGTGAGCGGCGTGTTTGCGGGGGGCCTCCGCAATCCAGTCCGCGCTCAGCCTGGCGCACAATCCACATCTCCGAGTTTTTGTCGTGTGGGAGCCCATGCTGCCTACGGATTGGGGACCGCCCTCCACGGGCACCTTGGCGAGGATCCATGACGCGCACGCGGCTCAATTCTGGGACCGGGATCACACGCTATCGAAGAGTCTTGGCGGTCCAGAGCATGCGCCGAAGGGGACTCGGGTAGACAAAATCGAGTTCACGATGCGCCGCCATATCTGGGACTTCGTGGCGATTTACCCGCCGGGATCGGAGACCCCATCATTCACGGGCGCGCCGATCGTCAGCGTGGTGAGCGATGTACACGAAGAGTTGGCGCGCGTGGCGCGGGATTAGCGGCCGTTTGAGACCTGCCAAGCGCATCATACCCTCAACGCCAGAAGCACGGGATGCGATCCCGGAAAAACGCGGTGCTGTCGATGTACTCGCTATAGGTGGCCGACCGCCCCTGATAAAGGTGAACCGGACCGGACCTGCCGCGACTGTCTTGGCTCTTTGGGTCAAGAAAACGTCGGTCAGTAAAATGCCAAATGGGCAGCGGGACGAGTCTGACCTCACGGTTGAAGTGACGGAGCTATTCGAAGGACAGCTGGATCGCGCGCTGTTTGAGCCGCCGCCGGGATTTCAGCGCGTCATCAGTCTCCCCGGCAATTTTCCGCTGCCCTGGGGCCAACAGATGCGGTTGCGCTGGGAGTGGATCGAGGATTGGTTTTCCGGGTTGTTCACGTAGCGCCGAGACTTATTTCTCCATTACCGCGATGATCGAAATCTGCTCGACCATGGGCGCGTGGCCGGATGCGGTGCGTTTACGCTCGACGGGCGCGAGCGGCGCTACCGTAGTGCGGGCCGGCGGCGACGCGCTGAAGTATTTGGCGTAGACGCCGTTCATCTTGCCGAATTCTTCAAGATTATCCACGTAAACGTTGCTGGCTACTACGTTTGAGAAATCGAGGCCCGCTTCTTCCAGGCCGTCCAGCAGATTGCGCATGGTCTGGCGGACCTGATCCTCCACGGTCTCTGCGTAGATGCCGCCATTCGGGCCTGGAATGAAGCCCGATTTCGCCGAGCAATAGAACGTGTCGCCGGCGAACACGCACGGACTGGCGGTCGGGCTGGGTGGCATATTCTTGGGTCTTACTGCCCGGCGTTTGGACAGATCGCCGATAGCCACGCCCGTGAATTCGATATTGGCGTCGTGCGGCAGTGACGAGACTTCGATGGTCGCGCGGGCCGGCGTGTTGCCGAACTCGAACCGGCTTGCGTACGCGTGGTTCATAGTCTGCATCGGCATCGTGGCCGTTAGGTAGGGATTCACGAACACGACATTGGCGTAGTCCATTCCGGCCGCTGCAAGCACCTGGTGGAATCGATCGAGCGCGAGCGTGACCTGGTCGGCGGGATCGGCGGGTATTTTTCCGGTTTCGGGATCGCGCCCTTGCTGTCCGGAAATATAAAGGCGATCGCCCACTTGAATGCCTGGCGTCAGCGGCGCTCCGCTCTTGAAACCAGCAGGCACTATCGGCTTCTTACGC
>DATLVQ010000036.1:0-3834 GCA_035577325.1 Bryobacteraceae bacterium
GGCAAGCGCGGTATCTCGATCTACACTCAGAAACTCACCGAGGCCCTCAACACGGGCGGCGTGGTGCAGATCATGGTTACCGACGCTTACATGAAGCATCAGATTAAGAGCACCGCGAAAAAGCTCGGGCTCAAACTCGTATACGCGCTGGCGGATGATTTCCTCTACATCAAGCCAATTGCGCTCGACGGCGAACAGAAGCGGCTGCTCCTACTGCTGCGCGAGCCACGTACCGAAAATGAGTTAAAGGCGAAAGGTCTGGAGTTGCACCTAAAAGACACCCTGTCTCAGTTGGCGGGGAGCGGGCTGGCTCACATCCTGCGGGACAAATGGGTGCTGACCGAAAAAGGCATGGACGCGCTATAGCGTTCAAGCCCTTCCTGGTCGAACGATAGCAAGGCCCCGGCGAAGACGCAAGCCGGATGAGGCCAAAACAAAAACACTGTAGAATGTACCCATGTTCAAAAAGCTTCTGTTCGCTCTATCACTGCTCTGCCTCCCTCCACTTTTCGCCCAATCAACCAAAGTAGTACCCGACTGCGTAATACCCTTCAACTTCACGGCAACGGGCTCCACTTCAAATCTCACCTGCGGCGCTCCCAACGCTTCGCCGAACTCCCCTGGAATAGCAAGCTGGCTCCTGGTCTACGAAAGCACGGGATATTCAGTTCTTTCCTTGGTTGTCCAAAGCGCACCGGATAACAACGGTTCGCCGGGAACCTGGGGAACCTTTGCCGGCACGGTGCTATCAAGTACGGCGCTGCCGGGATCGAGCGGCATCAACCCCAACACGGCGATCACAAGCGCGTTTACGGGGTTCGCCGGTTACTACCCGTGGATGCGGGTAACTCTTTCGAGCGTGACGGGCACCGGGCGGGTGAAGGGGAACCTGTACGGCTACTTGAACTCGACCATTGCGCGGGCCGGGTCCAGTGCTCCCGGATCGGTCACCACGTGCGGCGGCGCGATCGCGGGGCAGGTG
Source organism: Bryobacteraceae bacterium (assembly GCA_035577325.1). Classification (GTDB taxonomy): domain Bacteria; phylum Acidobacteriota; class Terriglobia; order Bryobacterales; family Bryobacteraceae; genus QHXW01. The sequence goes on from DATLVQ010000036.1 coordinate 983, forward strand.
ACGGTTTACCAGTCTCCAACGGTGCTGTGCGGCATTGTGCAAAGCGCGTTCGACGCGGCGGCGGCTAATGCGTTGGTTCGGTTCGGACCTGCACGGTCTACCCTGCCCACGGCAGTTACGAACTTTATGAGTCCCACCAACCTGGAGGCAACCAGCTCCAGCTCGGCCCATGCTGCGTTTCAGGCGGGGGCGCTCGGCACGGCGGGAATCTTCGCGGCATCGAGTCCCACGCTTTCCTATGCGATGCAACTGAACTCCGTTTCCACAGGGGCCGGGAACGCCTATGCGATCGCGCAAACCATCGGGGCGACTAATTCCGCGCACTCGCTTGACCTCTATGGGCAGTTTGTCCAATCGAATATGGACCCGAACACCACAGCAAATAATATGTGGTACTTCTACGGGGTCCAGCCGTTTCTCGATGCCACGGCAACCATTTCGACTTTCGTAACGTACTACGCGGAGGATTTAAGAACCGGGCGCACTGGCACCATCACAAACCCCTATTACTCATGGTTCGACGCGCGGGGCGTCGGGCGATGCCGGGACGATAACACCTTCAACAGCGTCGGGCAGGTGATTTGCGCGGTCTACAATCCTCAGTTCACAAAGTACGTGGCGGGTGCGGCCAACTATGAACGAATCATCTATGGGCAATGGTCTTCAAACGTGGCGCAGATCGGCGCGGAGGCTGGCGGAACGGGAACGTTGCGGGATGTTCAAATGATCGGAACCCGCTGGCTCTATAAGACGGCTGCGCCGGGGACCAACACAACCGAAGTGGCTGATACAGCATTTGTTCAGGCGGCGGTTGCAGCGGCCACGTGCGCAACGTGTTTGACTGGCACGCCTACGAATCACGGCGTGGGCGTCGGCAGCACCGGGCAAGGGGTGAACTTTACGGCAGTGGGTACCACGGGGCAGTTTCTTGGAGCAAATACCGGAGCTGATCCCACCTGGCAGACGCCCCCCAGCGGCGGAACAGCAAACCAGAATATACGATCCATCGGCGGCGGATTCGATGGCGGCGGATCGGCGTTGACGGCGGGGCAGACAACTTATTTCACCGTGCCATTCGCCTGCACCATCGCGGCGTGGAACATCACGGTTGACACGGGTACGATCACGTTCGACGTGTGGAAAATTGCCACGGGCACGGCAATTCCGACAATTGCCAACACGATCACGGCGGCGGCGCTCCCTGCCATCTCGAGCGGTACGGCCGTCCACTCGACTACGTTGACCGCATGGACCACCAGCGTTACTGCCAACGACATCTTCGGCGTCAATATCAACACGGTCGCGTCGGCCACGAAGGCAAGTCTGGTGCTTCAATGTACTGCTTCGTAATTCCTGTTTTAGCCTCAGGCAGCGTACATGCTGCGGCCTCCCTGGACAGCGTTCGACCAGGAATGGCTTGTGCCCTTCGCGCCAAACAGCGTTCGGCTGTCGGGATCGTTCAGGGTGTGACGCACGCACTGCCGATGGAGGCCAAAACAAAATGAAAACCCGATTTCTGACCATCCTTGTAATCCTCGCCCTACTCACCCTTCCAGTCTTCGGAACCATCCCAGCAACCACCGTCTGGGAAATGCGCCCCAGCGTAGGCTCGGACACCAATGGCGGCGGCTTCGACTCCACGGGCTCCGGGACTGACATGAGTCAGTTCAACAACAAGAACGCGGCGGCCTGTTCCTCTTGCCAAAGCGCGACGGTCAACATTTCGACAACGGACGCGGTGGCGAACGGCACGACGACTGTAACTAGTGCCACGGGTAACTTTTCTGCGGCGGTTACCGGCAACATCGTTTTCTTTTCCGGAGGCACGGGGGGGATCACGGCGCAGTGGCGGCGGGCGACGTTTGTCAACTCTACCAGTATCACTCTCGATGCTTCGATAGCAGCCAGCACCGGCATGACGATGAACATAGGCGGGGCGCTGCTCACCCATGGGCAACTTAACACGAACATGCAACTGGTGGCAGGAAATCAGGCATGGATCAAAGCGACCGCGACGATTACGTTTTCGAGCACGTTTTCCTTTACACCCTCGGCGGGGTCCACTAACCTGCTGCCGGTGATCAGCGGGTACGGATCGACGCGCGGGGATAATTTACAGGTCACTTTCCAGGAAACGGCGGGCAGCATCTTTTTGGATATCGGCGGCGGCGCGAATCGAGGAGCACAGCTCCGAAACGTGATTATCGACTGTAATGGTCAATCGAGTTCCATAGGTCTGGCAATCGACGGTCCCGGCAATTCTGCGGCTAACATCTCGGTCAAGGGCTGCTCGGGCACCTACGGCATTGGCTTTTTTGACATCGATAACTTTTGCTTCAACTGTTCGGTGACCACTCAGTCCGGTGCCGGAAACGCGTTCTTTTGGAATAATAACGCTCAGTCGAGTTGCATCGTCTGCGTGGCGTACAGCAACACTACCACCACGGCATCCGGCATCTTTAATCTTGGCAACCCCAGGGGCACCTGCAATGTCTGTATTGCGGCGAACAACACGGGGAGTAGTACCGTCGATGGATTCAACATCGGATCCGCACAGGGCACCGCTATCATTCTCAATTCGGTCGCCGTGAACAACGGGGAGGATGGCCTTAAATCTCAGATCGGCGCTCAATCGGTCATCGTCCTAAACAGCGTCTTTTACGGAAACGGCCGCTATGGGATGAGTTGCTCTTGCACCAACGCGCAGATCGGCGCTTTCATGAACTACAACGCCTACGGCGGCAATACGACGGCCAACCTCAATCTGATCACGGCGGGGGCAAACGATCAAATCCTGACGGCGAATCCCTTCGTCAATTCGGCCGGCAACAACTTCGCACCGAACAACACGG
>DATLVQ010000037.1:0-15774 GCA_035577325.1 Bryobacteraceae bacterium
GGATGGCATATGGAAATACCGCATCGCGTCCATAGAGTGGAACCCAAGGTTTCACTTTATGGTATCGGAATTCTCTGAACCGCTTCGCGCAACGACGAACTCGCCACGGAAATGTGTATTTCGGGTTAGGTCAGGCCGCAAGAAGAAGCTGTCAGGGCACGTTCGTTCAGGTTCCACTTCTTGAGCTTATTCAGCAAAGCTTTGTAACAAATGCCCAACTCCTGCGCCGCGCGTTTCCGGTTCCAATTGGTCTGTGAAAGTGTCCGCAGAACCATCTCTTTTTCCACTTGTTCGGCGGCATCGTTAGACACTTTCTTAAGCGCCAGTTTTTCCTGGGCGGCAGGAGCCTCAACACGCGTTGGACGTAGCATCTTAAGCGTCGCCGCGAGGTCCGGTAGAATCAGGAATCGCCTGACGGCATTCTCCAGTTCGCGAATGTTCCCTGGCCATTCGTATCGGACGAAGGCATCGATGACTTCCGCCGGCAGGTGATGAACCGGGCTGTCATACTTGTCAGCGTACTTTTCAACAAAGAACCGGCACAACAGCGGAATATCCTGAGGCCTCTCCCTCAATGGTGGAATCTCGATACTGATAACATCCAACCGGTAGTAGAGATCTTCCCTGAATTGCCCTTTGGAGACCGCGACACTTAACTTCCGATTGGTAGCGGCCAGGACCCGGGCGTCCGCTCGCATCGGTCGTCGGCCGCCAAGACGCGTGTACTCTCCGTCCTGGAGCACGTGAAGCAATTTCGCTTGCAGGTGCGGGCTCATTTCACCGATTTCATCGAGGAGAATAGTGCCTTTGTCTGCGAGTTCGAATTTCCCCGGCTTCTCCGTCATGGCTCCGGTGAACGCTCCGCGCTCGTAACCGAAAAGTTCGGACTCCAGCAGGTCATTGGGCAGCGCGGCGCAGTTTACTTTGATAAACGGTTTGTCGACGCGACCGGAATGAACGTGGATGAAGCGGGCTAGTACTTCTTTGCCCACACCGGATTCACCTAGCATGAGCACCGGAACATCCGTCCCCGCAACCTGGCGGGCCACATTCTTGACTTGCGCCATTTTGGGGCTCAAAGACATGAAATCCGCCGAAGCGCCGTTGCGAACGGCCGGGCGGCCCGCACCCTTTGCTTCGTTCAGGCTCTTCTGTTGCAGCACGTCCTCGATGGCCAACTCAAGCTCCTGCTCTTCGAAGGGTTTGGTTAGATAGTCAAACGCCCCCATTCGCATGGCTTCTACCACGCTCTTTGCCTGGCCGACTGCCGACAACATGATGACGGGAATCGAGGAGTAGGCCTTTCGGAGCTCGGTTAGGACCTCGAGACCATGCACTCCTGGAAACATAATGTCCAGGAGAATGACCGATGGGCAGCCGCCTTCGGCGAGCTTGCGCACGAGCTGGTCGGCCGAATCCAATGTCCGAACGCCATATCCGCGCAGCCGCAAGAACTGGGCGATATATTCAAGGAAACTTGTATCGTCATCAACAATCAGAATCTCGGCTTTACTCACGGGCGGAATTACCTCCAGGTGCCGGACTGGAACTCATCCGAGGGTCGTGGAAGAGCGTGCCATCGGGTTAGCTCACCAAAGTACACTTATACGGGTACCATAAAGTCCATCCGGAAAAAGTGATGAAACGCAGGAATAATACAAATTGTGTCCGTAGCAGTACATTATTGTGTGGCCGGTTCAGTTCCGTTCTGGATAATGGTCGATATATGGCCGAGCCAGTGATGTCCCGGGAGAAAGAACCCGCCCTAACCATTACGCCGGCCAGTCTCGTTTTCTCGGCAATTGCCCCTCTTTGTGGGGTTAAGGATGTAGAAGAGCTTCCCAGGCGTCTTGCTGATTCGGCTGCGGCCGTCCTGGGGGCCAGGCAGACATTCGCCGTCTTGTGCGATCGATTCACGGGGCAGCCTCAGCTGTCGTCTCTTTGTTCGCCTGCGGATACACCGCAGGTCCACGGTTTTCTCCAGAATTACCGCACTCCGCAGCCCGGACTTGGAGCTGAGGCTCCTTCGCCGAATGTGATTACCGGCCCAGGGCTCTGGATGGTTCCAGTGAGTCACGATTCAGCCATCGAGGCGTTAGTGGGTGTTGTGACCCAGTCCACGGACAAACCATCCTCGGAGCAAATTGATACTCTCGGTGCGCTTTCACGCGTTGCCAGCCCCATCGTTGCGGCATTGCGGGATGCACAGAATCTTCGCCGTAGAGCTGATGAGCTGGACGCCTACCTTCAGATCAAATCCAGCATGGTAGCCCATTTGTCTCATGAGATCCGGTCGCTGCTGGCCGCGGTCAGGGGCTATGCCCGACGCATGGCCGATGGACGGGCGGGCGCCATCGGTGAGCCGGCGCAGCACCATGTGGACGTGATCTTGAGGAACACCAACAAGCTCCTGGATTTGGCCAGCCATACTCTTCCGTTTGTTACAGAGCAAGCCTTTCGCATCGAATCTTTTGATCTCCGTGAACCATTAGAGAGCGTGCTGAAGCGTGTGCAGCGAGCGGAGCCGGAAAAGTTCGCGACGATCAGCCCGCAGATCCCAGCCGAACCTTTTCTGGTGACCGGAGATCGACAGAGGCTGGCGGCGGTGTTTGGCATCCTGCTCACCACCGCAACCGAGGCAGCGGCCACCGGGGCAAAAACGACGATCCAGTTTCTGCGTGGTGCTAATGAAGAGGTGACGGTAAAGATATTCGCCGGCCGTGAGCTGTCTCAGTCGCTTGTGGAAAACATCTTTGAGCACCATGATGAATCGGCGCCGCCCGTCCTGCCTCCACACGAGGCGGGCGCGCCAGGATTTTCGCTGGTTCATGACTTGATCTGGTTGCATGGCGGGAGAATAACCGTGACCAGCCGCTCTGGCGAGGGCACCATCTTTCTGTTCACACTCCCACCCGCGCAACCGGGATTGAAAGTTCAGACTAAAGTTGACTATTCCTAACCGATCAATGTTTCGAAATCAGTGTCAGGCGCTGCGCCGCAAGTCTTTGGATCACAGCTGAGAGTTCGGCGATCTCGACCGGCTTATTTAGGCAAGCATCGTAACCCGCCGCGAGAGCCGCTTCGATATCTTTCTTCATGCCAAAACCCGTGAGAGCAATCACTGGAACCGAGGCCAGGTCTGCGACTCCGCGCAGACTCTGAATCAGTTCGTAGCCATCCATTCGCGGCATTTTTAGGTCCGATATGATCACGTCGGGAACTTCGCGGATTGCTGTCTCGAGCCCTGACTGTCCGTCCGCCGCGATCAGAATACTGTAGCCCAGGGCCTGCAGGTCCATGCTCGTCAGTTCTGCCACGTCTTTCTGGTCTTCGATCAACAGAATCCGCAACGATGCGATAGGAGTCTGGCCTGGGGACAGGACGTCGTCGGAATATGGTGCCGGAACGCGGGGAGAGGCCAATGGCAGACGCACCCGGAAAGTGCTGCCTTGGCCGACACCCGCGCTCTCTGCCCAGATGCCACCGCCATGCATCTCGACTATCCTGCGAGCGATCGCCAAGCCTAGGCCCAGGCCGCCATCCGATGCAAACCACTCCTTGCTTCCGCGGCGGAATGGTTGAAAGATCTGTTCCAGGTATTCCCGCGCGATGCCGATGCCGGTATCTTTGATTTCGATTTCTGCTTCACGCACATTGGCGGAAGAACGAATGGTAATCGAGCCCCCGCTATCCGTGTACTTGATCGCGTTCAGCAGCAGGTTGTTCATGACCTGATTGAGCCTCGTTCTATCGCCCAAAACAGTCACGGTTGAAGGCCACAAGCGGGTCTCGAGCCGCAGGCCTTTCTCGCTGGCGGTCTGACGCAGCGCGTCGATCGAACCAATTGCCGTTTGGTTCAGATCCAGCACTTGTTTTTCCAGGGTGACCTTGCTTTTCGAAATGCGCACGAGGTCGAGGCAATCGTTCGCGAGCCGGAGAATATTGAGGGCATTTCGCTCGAGCGTTTCGACGCCGGCGTTGAGAATAGAGTCGTTCACCACGGCGGGATTTTTTTTCAGTTTACGGGCCCAGCCCAGAACAGGCACCAGGGGATTCCTCAACTCGTGGCTCAGAATTCCCAGGAATTCGTCTTTGGCCCGGTTTGCGTCCGCCGCTTTGTCCCGCTCCGCGGCCATCGCGCTGTAAAGTTGCGCATTCTCAAGCGCCAGCGCACAGCGGCGCGCCAGATCGTCAACGAGGACGAGATGATCATCCTGATAGTGATGCGGCGGGGCCGTGCCTAGCACGATGAGCCCCAAGGCCTGCCCGTGCGTGACGATCGGAACCAGCAGCAGCGACTGCATGCCTTGATCCCAGAGAAACCGAAAGGGCGCCGCTTCACCCGTTCTGTTTTCCGGCGCTTCCAAAATCAGCTCCGGGCGGCCTGCATGGAAAACACGAGCGATTCGCGAGCCGGCATCTGCACATACCGGCTCGCTTCGCAAGGCGTTCGCCACCTCCGTCTTGTCGGCGCCGTGGTGCGCCGCGCAGAGAAAACGGATCGCTAGATCCGGCTCGACGACATAGACAAAACACCAGTCGGCAAGATAAGGCACAATGCGGCGGGCGACCGCGGCAAGGGTGCTTTCACAATCGAGCGAGGAAGCCAGCAAAGAGCTGATCTCCGCCAGAAAGGCGAAGCGCTCCGCCGCCGCAGCCTGAGCCAGCGCCACCTGCTCGCGAACCAGCAACTGAGCGCGCTGTTCCTCAATCCGCTTGCCCTCAGTTGCATCGCGCACCAGCCACCGTAGACCGGCGGGGAGCCCTACTTGGTTCCGCACCACACGAACACTCAACGTGGCGGGAAACTTACGCCCCGTTTGGGAACGAACATCGAGCTGCCTATCCTGCGATCTGCCGGCATCGGCATCCGGCAGGATGCTCAGCCAGTCAACAAACGCCGGCTGCATGCTTTCCACGACGAACTGCCGTAGCGGCACTCCGGTCAGAGACCCGCCTGCGGCGTCCAGTAGAGCCTCGGCAGCGTGATTAGCTTCCTCGATACAACTGTGGAGGTCGGTGACTAAGTATCCGTCGGGCGCAGAATCGAAAAGGTCTCGATAGCGGCGGCGTTCGGCCTCAAGCGCCTGATGGGCTGCAACCAGCTCGCTGTGCTGATGAAGTAACGAGTCTTCGGCCGCCCGTAAATCTTCCAAATTGCTGCTCAACTGGGCATTGGCTTCGCTAAACCCCCGCAGCGCCATCTCGAACGGCGACAAGCATTCGGCAAAGAAATTCGCAGCCCGATCCGCCACATCAACGCTCTTGCGCGCGGATCCCGTTTCGCGCATGGCGGTCAACATGCACTGCTGATGAATCGCCAGCATTTCAAGTGTGCCGAGGCCGGCGCCGATCGCTCTGCGCCCCAGTTCGTACGCGCTCTGCAGGGCCGCTTCCCCACCGCCGGCGAGGTAGTGCCGCAACCCTGACAGGTACTGATGTGCGATATCCAGGCTGAAGCCGGTCACTGCGGGCCTCCCAGATAGCGCGCCACCAGCACTAAAGAGTCATCGGTGCCTTTGCTGTATTTGGCGCAAATGTGTTCCGCCACGCGTTGTGGCGCCTGCGCCGGTATCGGTTCCGAAAGAAAGTCCCTCCGCACGCCATCGGTAAATAAGATCAGTAGATCACCGGAGCTAACCGGTGTAACCACGGCATGCAATGGGGATATCTGGTGACCGGCTACGCCCGCGAACAGCATAATACTCTCCTGCGCGGGCGCCGTATTCTTGTCCGCCCGGAGAAGCACGCCTTCCACATTCCCTATGCCGAGCCACGTCATGGTCCCGTACGTTGTATTAAACGATGCCAGGCTGATCGCCGCACCACGAGTCGGTCTCAGGGCCTGGTGGCAGCGCTGTAACAGAGTGATGGCAGGCTCATGGGCGTGCACCTCCAGGGTGGCGATGGCGACTTGCGCGGCCGCCGCCGCTTCCACGCCGTGCCCGAGGCCATCGAGTACCACAGTTAAAACGCCGCCATCGAACGGTTGAACGAGATGGCGGTCGCCGCACACGGTCTCGCCTTCAAAGGTGATTTGCGAGGCGCCCCACTCGACCCAAGGCTCCGGGCTCAATCGCGACGCGGCCGGACTTATCGGATCCATTTGGTTGCCACCACGGTAGTTCCTCGACCCATTTTCGAGTCGACCTGCAATTCATCCATCAACCGCCTGGTTCCCGGCAGGCCCAAGCCCAGCCCGCCGCCCGTTGAATAACCATCCTGCATTGCCAGCTCGATGTTCGGAATTCCGGGTCCGTCATCGCGGGCCTCCACGCGCAAGCCTCGTTTGTTGCCATCCTGGACAACGCCCAGAATAATTTCACCCTTTCGCGCGTATTGGACGATGTTCCGAGCCACCTCCGAAATAGCCGTGGCAATCACGGTGAGATCGCTATTGTTGAAGCCGACATCAGAGGCGAGCTGACGCCCTGCCAGCCTGGCGGTCAGGATGTCTGCGCCGGAGTTTATCGGAACGCGGACTTCACTTTTCACCAGCGTTACCAAGGTGGGTTCTCTGATTCAGCAGTGCCAGCCCTTCCTCGAGGTCCAGCGCAGTTTGCACTTCGCCCAATGCGAGGCCCAGCTGCACCATGGCGAAAGCGACCTCGGGCTGTATGCCGACGATCGCCGTCTCGGCGCCGCGCAGGCGCAGAATGTGAGCAATCGACCGAAGCGTCCGGCAGGCGAATGAATCCATGATGTCGAGTACCGTTACGTCGATAATGATTCCCCTCGATCGGAATCTGCCCGCTCGCTCTGCAAGATCGTCGCGCAGCTGCAACAAATCCTGGTCGGATAACGCCGATTGGATCGAGGCAATGAGGTAGCCGCCTTGCTTGAGGATCGGGACCCGCATAGTTAGGGTAATTTATCGGCGGTCTGCTCCATCATTACTTTGTATCCGAGCAACCGTTCTGCCTCTTCAATGCCTCCCTGTAAGTCACCTACCGTCTTCATCTTACTCAGATCCACACCGATGGTAACCAGGGTCTGTGCGATCTCGGACGACAAACCCGTCACAATAACTGTCGCGCCCATTAGACGCGAGGCGTCCACCGTCTGCACTAAGTGGTTGGCAACCGTCGAATCGACGGCTGGAACACCAGTGATATCTATTACGACGACCTTGGCGCGGTTGGCTCGGATCCCGCGGAGAAGCTGTTCTGTGACCTGACGCGCGCGCTGCGGATCAATGACGCCGATGATCGGTAAGATCAGCAGCCTTTCGCGAACCTGGAGGACGGGGGTGGAAAGCTCGCGTATGGCTTCCTGTTGCTGGCGGATAATGCGTTCCCGTTCCTGGACGAAACTGACCGCAACCGTATTAGCGATACGATTCGCTGCGGGCTCATAGGCGTCCAGTACGCGATTGAGCAGGCCGAAGTCCGACTGGTATTTCTTGAACAAGGAACGGGCCAGCACGTCGCGCAGCAGGAGCACGATGCCCACCACCTCATGCGTCTCCACGCCGCGCGGAATGATGCGTTCCGAGAGATCGCGCGCGTACGCCTGGAGGGCTTCCACGCTTCCGGACTCGAGCACGGCCACGTAGTTGTCATATACCGACGTGGCCTCGGCAAAGATCTCCTCCCGGGTCATGGCTGCGAGCAACTTCGACTCGGCGATACGCCGTACCCACTCCTCGCGAAGCTGCGTGCGGTTCTCGCGCAAGTGCGCCACGAGTTCTCGCAAGAGCGCGGCGGTTGATTCGGCGCTGACTTCCATGACAACGCCGGGTACCCGTTGCATTCTTCGTCCTTCCATCAGACCCCTCGCATGTCCATTTGCGGCGCCCGCCGCCATGAATACTGATGCATGGCTCTGCCCGCTCGAAGCCACACCAGCGAACGTGTAATGCCGTACGCTGCCGGCCTTAAAGACACTCCATTGTAGAGGAACACCCATCAGGCTGGGATCATCTCAACAGGGATCATGTGATCAGAAATGTGAAGTAACGTACAGAACGCACCGTTCGGCCGCGGTGATTACTTCTTTAGTTAGCTTGTTTTGGACGCTCGTTAGTTGTGGCCTTCTTCGGGGCCTAGAAGCAGCCCCTTGCTCTCCTCGGAAAACTCGGCTCCAGCCTCGCATTCATGAGAACCCTGCGGCCGGATCCACCGAACCCATCCGCGTGTGAAACCGGAGCGTCGCGCTGGAGTGTTTAGATCGATCAGAAATTCGACCACTTCTCCTGCGCCGAGCGGGCGCTTCGCGCGGAACCGCAGACCCGCATAACTGAGATCCACCAGCGTACAGACTTCACGTTCTCGTTTGTCGCCCCAATGCCGGATCAGCACCAACCGGCAATCCCGGGTGGCCATGTGCAGCCTTTTATAGCGGCGACGCTCATACGGACCTCTGCTGGGGGTCATAGTCTGCCCTTGCGGTAAATTCGATTAACATCGTGACGCGTTGTTGCCTCCAGAAATGGCGATTGCGGCGACGGTTACGCCAAGTTAAGCGAGACTAGTACCATTCGTCAATGCGTAGACATTCATTGAAAAATCAGAGTTTGGGGGATTCCGCGGCGGATAGACTCATCTCGATTGAGAATGCCGAAACTCCATCCAATGGAACGTGGCTACCATTTTCTCGGTCTTGTGCCGGAACCGTGCGGCTCGAAAAAAATCTCTCTAGGTTGAAGCAATACCTTTTTGTGAAACAAGATACGTATGCGGTTGCACACATACCAGTAAAAAATACGGGTAGAAAGAACTCTGTGGCTATAACAGACCGGTGCCCTTCCATGGCCAATATTAAGAAAACATAAGAAAGGAACACGATTGGCACCCTCATTGCGGTACGACTGGGCGAGGCAACCTACTATGAAACAGGCGCGGAGCCTGCAATCGCTGCACCAACCCTGATCTGTTCTGGCCTTCCCGTAAATAAGCAGATTGGCGGCAACGAGGCCGAGAGGTTTCACTAATTGACTTGATGTGTGGTGAGACACTTACACGTTCAGGCCGCCAGAAACGTTGATTCATCCCGTCAGCGTCGTTACAAGGGTTGGGCTCGATCTTGAGACGGGCTCTGTCTTTTATTTTTCCAACGAGGAGTCATGTGGACCAAAGAGGGTCTATTGGAACTAATTCAGGCCAAGCTGCGAGACCATAAGTTCATTCTGGTGTCCAACCGGGAACCTTATGTGCATCGGTATGCTGGCCACCAAGTCGAGTGCGTGCAGCCTGCCAGCGGCTTGGCAGTGGCTCTCGATCCGATCATGCGCGCTTGCGGCGGCACCTGGATCGCGCACGGAAGCGGTGACGCCGACCGCACCACGGTGGACGCGAGCGATCGCGTGCGTGTCCCACCGCACGACCCGCGCTTCACGCTGCGGCGCGTGTGGCTCAACCGGCGCCAGGAAGAGCGATATTACTACGGCCTCGCGAATCAGGCGTTGTGGCCTCTATGCCATATTGTCTTCACGCGGCCCGTGTTCCGGCCCGAAGACTGGCAGGCTTATCGCGAGGTCAATCAAATTTTTGCGGACGCGGTACTGGAAGAGGCCGGCGATTCTCCCACGTTTGTATTCATTCAAGATTTTCACTTCGCGCTGCTGCCGCGGATGTTGAAAGAACGCAACGCCAATTTGATCATCGCTCAATTCTGGCACATACCGTGGCCCAATCCTGAAGTTCTGCGCGGATTCCCGTGGAAGGAGGAATTGCTGGATGGAATGCTGGGAAACGATTTGCTCGGTTTCCACCTGCGCTTTCACTGCCAGAATTTTCTGGACACGGTAGACCGCACCATGGAAGCGAAGGTGGACCGGGAAAGGCAGGACATCACACGCGCCGGCAAAACAACCTCAGTTCGGCCTTTTCCCATCAGCATCGATTTCGAAGAACACAATGCGATGGCTCAGACGGAGGATACGGAGGAGGAAATGGATCGCTGGCGGCGCGCATTGGGGATCCACGACGAAGTGATCGGCATTGGAATCGACCGCATCGATTACACGAAGGGTATCTGCGAGCGCTTCCGCGCCCTGGACCGTTTCTTAAGCGCCTACCCGCAATATCAGCAACGCCTCGTATTTGTGCAGATAGGTGTGCCCAGCCGCTCGCGCATTCCCGAGTACAGGTCCCTGGAAAAGGAAATTGAGAAGCTGGTGAACCGGATCAATCGAAAGTATCGACAATGGTCGAGTCATCCATGGCGTCCGATTATTTTCATCAAGAAGCATTTTCCGCAGCGCCGCTTGACTGCGTTGCATCGCTTGTCGCAGTTCTGCATGGTCAGCTCACTGCATGACGGTATGAATCTGGTAGCCAAGGAATACGTCGCCAGCCGCTTCGATGAAGATGGCGTATTGATCTTGAGTGACTTTGCCGGCTCGTCGCGCGAGTTAACCGATGCCATCGTAGTGAATCCGTTCAGTGAGGAAGAAATCGTGGAAGCGATCCGCCAGGCTCTCGAGATGCCGGCTGACGAGCGTAAAAAGCGGATGCGGAAGATGCGCGACGTCGTGGCCGAAAATAACATCTATCGCTGGGCCGGAAAAATTGTCTCAACGTTGCTGAAATTCGAATTCACCGCTCCCGAGGAAACTAATGTGTCCGTCTCTGTTTCAGGATCTTGCTAAGGTCGATGATCGCATCAGGGCCGCCGCCAGGATTTCCCTGTTCCTGGACTTTGACGGCACGCTCGTGCCCCTGCGGCCCGATCCGGCTGAAGTCCGGCTCAGTGAAGAAGTGCGCGCAACGCTGATTCGGCTGATGCGCAACGATCGTACCGTGACCACGATGATCAGCGGCCGGTCTTTGGCGGACCTGTGCAGCCGCGTTGCCTTAGACGGCCTTATCTATGCCGGAAATCATGGAATGGAAATCAGTGGCAGGCAGTTGCATTTCATCGAGCCTTCCGCGGAAATCCGGCGAGAGGAGCTGCGCGCTTTATCGGACAAAATAGCGGCCGGTCTACGAGATGTCGAAGGTGTATTCGTCGAATACAAGGGCCTGACCACCAGTATTCACTACCGAAGCGCTGCGGTCCGGGACCTGAACCGCATAGAGACCCTGGTGCGAGGCGCGGTGGCGGTGGCGCCGAACTTGTTCCGGCTTGATTCCGGCAAGATGACCTTCGAGATTATCCCGCGTGCTTTTTGGAATAAAGGCGCCGCGGCGCGCTGGATCAATGAGCACCTTGGAAACGGAGGCGCCCTCTCCATCTATCTGGGGGACGATAACACGGATGAAGATGCGTTCTGCGCGCTGCCCGACGGCATCACTGTCAAAGTAGGCGCCTTCGCTGCCACGTCCGCCAAATATCATCTGACCGATCCATCGGCGGTCCACGAATTTCTAAATTGGCTGGCAAATCATGAACCTGCTTGAACGAACAGAAACGGCTCCCTCGACTGAATCCACGCCGCTGAATGCTCCTTTTGTGTTCTACACCGAGCGCCGGCTGGTGGTGCTTACCGGGCGCAAAGCGAGGAATCTGGAAGAACTGTTGAGTCATTTGTATCAGGTGTCGGGTTCTTCCGTTTTCTATCACACACACTATCTCTACCTGATTCATCATTTCGAAAAGCCCAGGTTCTATAACGAGTTCGCCAACTGGGTCTCACATGCGCTGCAGGAGGAACGCCTGGCAGAGCGGCTGGCGGGTATCGATTTGCTGGCCATCACGTCGATCAGGGAACTGCGCGAAGCCATCATTTCCACAATCCAAGAGCACATGGGTAGCTCGGGACGGCGCGATTGTCCTGCCGGCGACGAGTTTCATTTCTGTGAGGCAAAAAGCTTTATCATGCCAACCGGCATGGTGGCGCACAGTGTGCCGGAGTTCTTTGAGGAAATTTCGCGTGTCAGCAACTCCTGCCTTCACTTTCATTTTTTCGAGGCGAGGCTGCGCATCGAACGGCCGACCAACGATTTTTCAAAATGGTTGAGCGGCTTAGGCGAGGCCAAGCTGGCCGACGCAATCGACAAGCTGGATCCATACTCCGTCACGCTTGATGAGTTGAAGGAACAGATCATGCAGTTGCGAAAACATTATCGGGGACAATGACATGGACATCACGCTGCAGGACTACCAGGAAGTGGTCGGCCCAGGAGTGATTGAAGAGTTGCACTTGCTGGCCGACCGCGTCCGGGATCGCCGCATGCAGCATATCAATTCCACCTCCGTGGGAGGCGGTGTGGCTGAGATTCTTACGCGCATGATCCCGCTGTTCCGCGAGTTGGGAGTAAATGCCACTTGGGACGTGATCAAAGGCGATCAAGCCTTTTTCAACGTCACCAAGGCTTTCCACAACGCGCTGCATGGCAAGGCGGAAGAAATCACCGCAGACATGTACCAGATTTTCCGCGCCACCACGGAAATGAACCTGACGGAGGTCAATTTAACCGGCGATGTCATGTTCATCCACGATCCCCAACCGGCCGGTCTGATCCAGCGAAAGAAGGAGACACGACGTGGTTGGGTGTGGCGCTGCCACATCGACGTTTCCACTCCTCAAGCCGCCGTCTGGAACTTTCTGCGTCCGTATATCGAACAATACGACGCTGCCATTTTTTCGATGCCCGACTTCGCGCAGCAGCTGCCCCTGCCGCAGTTTCGCATTGCGCCGTCTATCGATCCCTTGAGCGACAAAAATAAACCACTCGAGGCGAAGGCCGTGGAGAGCGTGTTCGAGAAGTACCACATTGACCCCGACCGGCCTGTACTTACACAGATCTCGCGGTTCGACCGCTTAAAAGATCCCGTCGGCGTGATTGCCGCGTACCGCCTGGTGCGACGGCGGCATAAGTGCCAGCTGGTTCTGGCAGGTGGCGGCGCACCGGATGATCCTGAGGGCGAGCAGGTTCTTCATGAGGTCCGGGCGGCCGCCGCGGATGACCCTGATATCCATGTTCTTCTTCTGCCTCCATTTAGCGACCTGGAAATTAATGCGCTGGTCCGCGGATCTACAGTTGTGATCCAAAAATCGATCCGGGAGGGCTTTGGATTGACGGTGAGCGAGGCGCTTTGGAAGAAGAAGCCGGTGATCGGCAGCGCTGTGGGCGGCATCAAATTGCAGGTGATTGACGGCGTAACTGGGTTTTTGGTGCATTCGATCGAAGGCGCCGCCAACCGCGTAATACAGCTGCTCGGAGACCGGAAACAGTGCGAGCGCATGGGCCAAAATGGATTCGAGCATGTAAAGCAGAACTTCCTGGTGACCCGGCAGGTGAAAGACTACCTTCTCACGATGCTGGCTCTTGAGCACCCGCACGAAAGCGTTGTGCACCTCAACTGAAGCACCCATCCTCCGTAAGAAAACGAACTGTTTTTTGATTGGGGAAATTCTGCCAGCTGCACGCTCTAATCTACCTCGCCTGCATAGCGCGCAATTGTGATTCAAAGGACTCCTTGCCGAATTGTCCGTTTAGATGGCTATAGATGCGTGATTCAGGTTTCATCGGGAAATTGGTGACCGGATTGCCGGGTTCCGCCTGGAAAGACCGAGGAGGACTCCATGGTCAACGAAGAAATCGAAGAACGTGTATTACCGCACACTCTGGACGATACGTGGGAAGAAGAAGATCGGCGCCGCAGGTTCAGAGCCCGAGTAGTCGGCGTTGTGGTGATACTGGGGGCGCTTGCAGCACTGGTTTGGTACGTCTATCCGGGACTCGCAGAGCATGGAATTTCTCTCGCAAACTTCACTGACCGCATAACTGAACTGACAAACGGGAGCAAGGCTCAACTTGCGGACGTTAAGAGCGCGCTCGCCACCGCTGGAAGTCGCATCGATGCGGCCGACAAAGTCTTGGGCGACATGGTCAAAGAGTGGGATGGCCTAAGGTCCCGGATGTCGATGCTTGAAGGCCGCGTCACCTCTAATCTCCAGGCGGCGCGAAAACAAACACGGGAACTGATCGCACAACAGCAACAAAAGATTCAATCCGAGATTGACAGCAGAACGCAGGGCCTGCAGGCTCGCGTGACACGCATAGAATCCGGTCAAGAGTCCCAACAAGCCAAAGTCGCGAGGCTGGAGCAGGAACTGGCCGAGGCCCGGCAGGAGAATGGCCGACAACTGGCCCTTCTGCAGCAGGACCGGGATCGCGTCGATCACGCCCTTACGAATCTCGATCAGCGCGTGGAGGATGACAAGCAGGAACTGGCCGCTGTACATTCGCGAATCGATCGCCAGCGTATTGACTTTGAGGCTGGCATCAACCATAGCCGTGAGCTGGCACCTGGCATTACGCTACAGGTCAACCGTACCAACGCCGGTTATCAACGCTTCGAAGGCTGGGTATTCCTCATGCCGGACCGCCGCACCATCTGGGTCCACAATCAAGGAGTACAGCGTCCCGTCGAGTTCTATAGCCGCGCGGACGGGCGGTCGCGGGAATTGGTGATTACGCGGGTAACCAAATATTCGGTCGTCGGTTACCTCCTATTGCCTGAATCCAAGGGCTAAAGGGATTGGCAAGCGCTTCCACTGTGTTGAACCGAACATATTGAAAGGCTCAGCCTATTCGGCAGGCATTAGGGGCCGGTGCATTCGAAATTCGCTGAGCATTTGCGGCTATGGAATTGAAAGATAGCCGCAGAAGAAGTACCTTACCACTCATAAAGATGCGACGTGTTCTTTTTTGCACACCAAGAGCTATAAGTGTCTGGCTGACACTACGCGTACCGACCGCTAGATGTCATCTGTAATTTGGCAATTCCCTTGCGGATTAGAAGGCTGAAGGTGCAAATGCGGGTCTGCACCTCAGGTAGCGATAGCTTTGCCTTTTCCAAGGACCTTAAAGTTGCATTTCAAAATTGGTCATTTTGGGGGTGGCCTGACGGTGGTTTTTCGCGACCCTCGGTGTCCAATCCGAATTAAGTTGCAAAACTGAGAGGAGCAGCACATGTCGACCAGGTCCGCTTTGGCAGAAGAGAGAACGGTGTCTCCCCAACACACCGTATCCCTGGGTTCGCTGCAGGTGTTCTCCACATGCCCGTCTTCTTTCACGAGCCCAGACGGCTATCTTGACAAAGTCATTCGTACGGCGCAGTGGAGTGAGCAGGCCGGCTGCACCGGGATGCTCATTTATACCGACAACTCGCTCGTGGACCCTTGGCTCGTCTCACAGATCATCATCGAGAACACGAGCGCACTATGTCCCCTCGTGGCCGTCCAGCCTGTCTACATGCATCCATTTTCCGTAGCGAAGATGGTAGCGTCCCTGGCATTTCTGTATGAAAGGCAGGTTTACCTGAATATGGTCGCCGGCGGCTTCAAGAACGATCTGGCCGCTCTCAATGACACAACGCCCCACGATAGCAGGTATGAAAGGCTAATCGAGTACACAAACATTATCCGGCGATTATTGGAGGGGCGACTACCGGTTACATTTGAAGGCAAATTTTATAGTGTAAAAGGTCTCACTTTAAGTCCTCGGATTACTTCCGAGTTACTCCCGGGGATCCTCGTTTCCGGTTCTTCGGATGCCGGACTAGCGGCGGCGCTTGACATGGGCGCCATCGCGGTAAAGTATCCCGAGCCGCCCGATCAGTGCAAGATGAATGCGCCGGACCAGCACGGTTCATATGGCGTGCGTGTTGGCATCATCGCCCGTGCCGATGAGGACGAGGCATGGAGCCTCGCGCATGAACGGTTTCCAGAAGACCGCAAAGGTCAACTTACCCATCAACTGGCCATGAAGGTATCGGACTCGGCATGGCATAAACGGTTGTCCGAAATCGGCAGCCGGTCAAACGGAAAGCGGGATACCTATTGGTTGCATCCATTCGAAACGTACAAGACCTTCTGCCCTT
>DATLVQ010000038.1:0-4366 GCA_035577325.1 Bryobacteraceae bacterium
GCCGCTGATAGTCCACGCCAAACTCCCTTTCATAGCTCGCCTGGCTGATGTTGTAAAGAAACTCTTTGCGCGACACCCCGGGATACTGGGCCTTGATTTGCTCGCTCTTGGCTGCCCACGCGGCCTTCGTCGTCTCTGGAATCAGTTTTCGGACGGAATATCGGTACGTCTCGAGCGCCAGATCGAGCCGCGGAAAGATGTCCTCCAGTTTCAGGCCATAGGTCCGGCGGAACGCGCGCTCCAGAAGTTCCTTGGAGACCTGAAACCCAATCGACTCGTGGTACACCGTCGACGCATAGTGGCCGCGCGCCACCTGCAGCACGTCAAAGCCGAACTCCGTCTTCAAGTGCGATGCCGAATCTTCTCCGAACGTCACCTCATCGCCAAACTTCCGGCGCAACTTCGGGTAAAGGATTGGCACGGCGCGGTTCACGCCCCGCGCATGTCCCTCCACATCGGCGCCGTAATGCGAGACGGCGCCCAGAGCAAACGCATATTCGTTCAGGTCCCGCGATTCGTCAAGCAGCGCCGGCAGGAAATCCGCGCTGCGAACATAATGAAGCAGATCACTGAAAAATCGGCTGCCGAACGGGTAATATCCGAGATCTTGAATGATGCACCCGCCGTACGTGTAGCCATGCGCGATTCTGAGCTGATCTGGCGTAGCGCTGGGAAAGCGCTTAATCAGGACCGTCTTGATGTGATCGTCCCAGAGCGTGTCGACCAGCGCCTGGTGTGTAAGCACCGAGTAACTCCGTCCAGCTCCCGGGCAGGCTAGAAGAGCCATTGCAATGATGACGGCGCGCCGTGTCTGCGTTACGGCCTTGTCCACACAAACGATTCTACGTCATCAACGTCACTCGACACGGTGGAGTTTCGGCGCTGGAAACGGTTGCGCAAGGATTTGCCATGATGGCTTATACAGTAGCGCGGCGCACTGGCGAAATCGGCATCCGGATGGCGTTGGGCGGCGATCGGCACCGCATCATCTGGACAGTGCTGCGTGAGATCATTTGGCTTGGGGCAACGGGACTCACGATTGGATTGGCAGCGGCCTGGGGAACAACCCGCTATATCGAGTCCTTCCTGTTCGGCCTGAAGCCCACTGACGCGCTCGCGATATTGTTGGCGGCTGGAATCCTGATCGCGGTTTTGGTTTTAGCCTGCTGCGACCCCGTGATGCGAGCGTCGCGAATCGATCAACTCACAGCATTGCGGCATGAGCCGCAGTGTTTACGAATAGCCGAATCCTAGCCGCGGGTTCCCGTCGATGTAGTGCATCGTTTTCCATATGTCCGGTTCTATTTGAGTGCAATTCAACGCAGCCGCGCGGTTCTCATTCTCCGCGAACGCCGTTTCGATACACCCCCACAAGCGTGAGTAAGGGCAGGTTCAACCGTGAATTTCTAAGCTCGACGAAGTCAGGGACGGCTTTTGCAATGGTCCGGTGTTGTACGGTTACGGATGCGACGTAACTTTTTCGTGAAAGAACAGTATAAAGAGCAATGAGATTATCCGTCTTTCAGGCGCTACAAGTAGCTTCCGCCTGCGCTGCGGATTGGCAAAGCTATGTGCTCTCAAAGACTTATGCATTTGCCGGCAAGAAACAAGAACCGTTCCAGGACTGTTGGCTACCAGGCAGAATGTCAAACATGAAGGCCAGGATTTGGGGGGACCAGTGTTGACTGATTTGCGGGAGGCGCTATGGCAACTGCGTAAGGCGCCTGGAATCACCATCACAGCAGTGATCACGCTAGCGCTCGGAATCGGTGCGACGACGGCGATCTTTACCCTCGTGCACCAAGTAATGCTGAAGTCGCTGCCGGTGACAAGGCCAGACGAGTTGTGGAGGATCGGGGATAAAGTCCGCTGTTGCAACTGGGGTGGATATACCCAGGGCGATGACGGAGATTTTTCGCTGTTCTCGTGGGAGGCATACAAGAACTTTCGCGCGCACACGCCCGAGTTCACCGATCTGGCTGCATTACAGGCAGGGAATGCCCCGCTCGGTGTTCGCAGGGCGGGATCCAACGCGCAGGCGGATACTCGTAATGGCCAGTTCGTGTCCGGCAATTTCTTCAGGACCTTTGGCGTGCATGCGTGGATCGGCCGGCTGATGACTGATGCGGACGATCAGGAGGGCGCGCCACCCGTCGCAGTAATGAGTTATCGCATTTGGAAGGAAAAGTACGCCTCCGACCCTTCGATGGTCGGCGCCAGCTACCTGATAAACGGTCATCCGTTCACGGTGATCGGCGTGGCGGCGCCGGGCTTTTACGGGGCGAAGCTGGCAGGCTGGGGTATGCCGGATTTCTGGATACCGCTGATGACAGAATTATTGATCGACGGTGAGACAGCGCGGGTGAAGAGGCCGAACGGCAACTTTCTCGACCTGATCGGACGAGTGCGTCCAGGAGTCAACCCCAAATCGCTCGAAGCGGAACTGAAGGTGGAATTCCATGACTGGCTGGCCAGCCATGTGCCGGACATGGAACCCGGCGAGAAGCAGCTTTGGCAGCAGCAGACAGTGCGCATAATTCCAGGGGGCGCGGGAGTGGCTGCCATGCGCGATCAATATGAAGATGGACTCAAGTTGCTGCTGATAGCAGCAGGATGCGTACTGCTGGTAGCCTGCGCCAATCTGGCAAACCTGATGCTCGCGCGCGGGTTGAAGGATCGCGCGCAAACGTCTCTACGCGTCGCGTTGGGTGCGTCGCGCGGGCGTCTCATCCGCAAGGTACTGGTCGAATCCGTGCTCCTGGCAATGACGGGAGCAGTTTTAGGCATTGGCGTGGCGTATGCCGGCACGAGGCTGATTTTGAGCCTGGCCTTTCAGATTGGTGGCCCGAATAATTACGTCCCAATCGAGGCGACACCGTCCTGGCCGGTCCTGCTATTCACGCTGGGAGTCTCGGTTCTGACCGGAGTTCTCTTTGGGATCGCTCCGGCATGGATGACTTCACAAACCGACCCGGCGGAGGCGCTGCGGGGTGCCAGCCGTTCGGTCGGCGCCGGCCGCTCCTGGGCACAGAAATCATTGGTAATCGCGCAGATTGCGGTGTCGCTGGTATTGCTTTCAGCAGCGGCTCTGCTGGGCCAGAGCCTGCGAAACCTGGAGCATCAGAATTTCGGATTCGAGACGCAGGGCCGATATATCGCTTGGATCAATCCAATGTTGGGCAATTACAAGCCGGAGCAAATGGAGCCGATGTTTCGCCAGATTGACGATACACTGCTCCGGATTCCCGGCGTGCGGATGGTGGCGCCGGCGCTTTATGCGCCAATGACGGGAGACAGTTGGAATAATGGAGTTCGCATCGAGGGTAGGCCGGAACCACCCGCTAAAGAGGACACCGGTTCGGGGTTTGCGCGAGTGATGCCGGGCTTCTTCGAGGCTATAGGCGCGAAGATCATGCTGGGCCGGCCCATCACGGAACAGGACACGGAGGCCACACGCAAGATAGCTGTCGTCAACCAGGCGTTCGCGAAGAGATTCTTCCCGGGCCAAAACCCGATAGGGCAGCATTTCGGGCCGGGCAAGATCAAGTATTCCGGTATGTACGAAATCGTGGGAGTGACGAATGATATCCGCTTCATGACGTACGAGTACAAAAAACCCGTGCGGCCGATGTATTGGTTACCGGAAGCACAGACCGTGCACTGGGACGACCCCGCTTACCAGGGCGGCGAAACCTGGTCGCACTATCTATACAACATCGTGATTTGGGCGCCAGGGAACCTACCGGCTGTGGAGGAACGTGTACGCAAAGGGCTGGCAAGCGTTGACCCCAATTTGGTGCTCTACGGTGTTGACCCGTACACAAAAGTTGTTGGCGCGGACTTCCAGCAGGAAAACATGATTGCGACGCTGACCACGCTCTTCGGAGCGCTTGGGCTCGTTCTGTCAGCCGTAGGGTTATATGGAGTGCTGGCGTACCTGGTGGAACGGCGGACAAGTGAAATAGGCGTACGGATGGCGCTCGGCGCGAATCGCGGTTCCGTTATGGGGATGGTGCTTGGCGGCGCATTCTGGCAGCTAGGGATCGGCCTTGTGCTTGGCCTTCCTGCCGCAATCGGGGCCGGCAAATTGATGGCCTCTCAACTATTCGGCGTGGAGCCATGGGATCCCGTCATGCTAATGCTCGCCATGTTGCTGCTCGGCTTGGCAGCGCTGGTGGCATCAGTGCTTCCCGCTTGGCGCGCGGCAAGTGTTCAGCCGATGGTGGCACTACGGACCGAATAAACATCCCAGCAGACGACCCTTTTGCGTTGAGGTACGTGTCCGGAAGACGCCCAAGCCGCCCTTGTCTAAGTCGACGCGGGTCGGAACTCCGCTTCTATTCCGTTTGGAAACCCGAACGGGGTC
>DATLVQ010000039.1:0-2626 GCA_035577325.1 Bryobacteraceae bacterium
CTACCGATACTCGAGCTCCGATTTCACTTTTTGCCCGAGTCGCAGAATGAGAATTTAGCTGGACAAAACCGTCCCGGTGCCGCTTGTTCGGTAACCGCTGCCGGCAACTCGGCGCCTAGTACTTCAAGTGATTTCCGGTTAACCTGGCGCTATTCTCGGTGAAATACATCATTCTCTTTCAAGGTCCGAAAGTGGTACGCCATCCTCGGCTCGTCGTTGCTAGTGAGTGGCCTCCCGTATGATGCCGAGCGCACCCAGCCCATACACCATCAGTTGGACAGCAACCGCGGTAAGCAGGATCCCGAACACGATCTCGGAGATGCCCAGGGCGACGGGGTTGAGGCGCTTGGACAGCTTGTCGATGTTGCCAAAGATCAGGTAATCGACCGCGCCGACCAGCATGACGAGTCCCAGGACCAAGGCGGCGCTCGCGACCGAGACGATCTCGCCGGATGCAATGATGAGGATCGTGATGCCGACCGGGTTCAGCAGATAGGGCACCGCGAGCGGGTAGACCGCGATCTGCATCGGATCCTCTGGGATCTCCACCACCGCCTCGACCTTCTTGGTCGGCTCGGTGGCCATGTTGATGGCGAGGATTGCAAGCACGATCGCGCCGCCGACCGCAACGGCGCCGCCGCTGATGTGGAGCAGGCGCAGGAGAAACCAACCAGTGGCGAACAGCACGATGGCTGTGACCACGGCTGTCACGACCATCCGCCGGCCGACAGCCCGCTGCGTCTCCGCATCGAGTTGCTTGGTCTTCTCGAGGAACGGCACCAGGGCGACCTTGGGACCCATGCCGATCAGCAGAAGCAGAAGCAGCTTCACCATGAGTTCAGCATCGATAACCGCGAAATTCATTGCGAAACTCGCTTTTGGGTAAATCTTGACTCTTCGTAGCCGACCGAGGCTAGTGTACGGCCAAACTCAATCTTCGAAGAAGAGGATCAGTCTTAGTGCCTGGGAAGTCGGGTTACCGGTAATGTATGGTCCGCCGCAGAGTTGCAAGCGAAAAATGAGCGATGACAGTTGGTCTGCGCCAATGTATTCGGCCTTGATTGGAGTCGTTGACTCCGGGCCATGATGGATATCCGCTCGCTCTCGTCCTCATAAAGTGGACGGCCTCGAATCGACCTTCTCCGGTATCGGGTTTCGAGAGCGTGGGAGAGACCCATTGCCATCTCTATTTTCCGCCAGCAGACCTGGCAGGAACTCTTTTTTCCTTAAACCGAGATTTTATGCCGACACAGCAAGAACGGGAGCGCGATAGCGTTGGTTCTTGCATAAGACCGCCCAGGCCATGCGAACCAACTTGTTGGCCAAAGCCACGACGACAACATTCTGATGAGTGCGCCCCAACAGTTGTGCTAGCCAACTACTCAGACCGGGCGTTTGTTTGTGTCGCTGTTGCAATACGCTGCGTGCGCCTTGAACAAAGAGTCTTCGTAAGTACTTATTGCCGCGTTTGCTGATGCCCAGTAACTTCTGTTTGCCGCCGGTGGAATACTCTCCCGGAACGATCCCCATCCAGGCTGAAAGATTTCGCCCTTTTTTAAAGGTGCTTCCGTTGCCAACCGCAGCGATCAGGGCTGTCGCGGTGACCGGGCCGACTCCTGGAATCTCCGTGAGTCGTTGGCAGGCTTCATTCTCTCTGGCCGTTTTCTGGATGACCCGATCCATCTCCACAATACGAGCTGCGAGTTGCTCCAGTTCCAATTTGAGCTGAGCCAGCAGAACACGGAATGAGTCGGACAGATTCAACTCACCGTCTTCCAGGATACGGGGCAGTTGCTCATCCAGATGACTTCGGCCCTTGGGCAACGTCAGTCCACGTTCCAAAAGAAGACTGCGAATCTGGTTCACCACCGCGGTGCGCCGCATCACCCAACGCTCGCGCACGCGATGCAGCGCTTGCAAATCCAGCTGTTCCTCGGTCTTGATTGGCACAAATCGCATTCTCGGCCGCTGCACCGCCTCCGCAATGGCTTCGGCATCCAGATAATCGCTCTTGTTGGTCTGCACGTAGGGCTTCACGTATTGCGCTGGCATCAATCGCACTTCATGACCTTGTTCGCGCAGCGCCCGCCCCAGAAAGTGCGCTCCACTACAGGCCTCCATCCCAATCAACTGCACTTCCAAGTTCGCGGTGAATGCCAACAATTGCCTGCGAGAACATCGCTTGCGGATCACCAATCTGCCAGTTGAATCCAGCCCAACCAAATGAAAGACCGTCTTACCCAGATCGATTCCGAGCACGTGTAGTTTCATGAGACGCCTCCTTGCCCCGCACTCTACAACTTCTAGAGATATGCGGCGGACCATCCCATTAAGTGGTCTTTCGCCCAAGTGGGACCTCACATCGTGATTTTTGGTGAGTTTTGCTACGACGGATGGGCGCGACGGCAAAGCTAAACAGGCGCTTGAGGTTTCTGGCGGTTTGCTGCATGCCCACACGGCCTATCGCGACCCGAAACTGGCTGCACTTTCCCAAGAAGAGTTGCAGGCTTTAGACGCGCTTACCAGGAAGCTCGCGCTACCCGCGCCAGATGGCCCGCAAAATCAAATAGAATCAAACGCAGCGATTGAAGAGTTTGAGGTGTTATCAGAAGGCGAGGCCCAACAG
>DATLVQ010000040.1:0-8500 GCA_035577325.1 Bryobacteraceae bacterium
GAAGCCCAGTGAACAATGCCGGCGCAAGAATCCTCATGGCCGCACACCGTCGAGCTTTTGTTTGAATGCCAGCGCCAGGGCGTTGTCGGGCATAATGGCAAGCTCCTGCTCGATTTCACCCCGTGCCTCGCCCGGGTTTCCTTCTTTTACGTAAATTTGGGCCAGGGCGAGGTGAATTCCAGGCAGCCTTGGATCCGCTGCGGCGGCTTTCAAATAGGCTCGAACCGCCTCGCCCGTACTCCCTTGGGCCATCCGGTTTTCCGCCAGTATCTGATAGACACGGGCCGAATCCGGCGCCACCCGGTTGATCTCGTCGATGCATGACGCCGACAGCTTCATGTAAGCCCGTCCGAGCCGGTAGGCGTACTCGGGATTACGCGGAGCCTGAAGGCGCAGTTGGCGAAACTGCTCGATAGCTCCGGTGAGGTTGCCGGCCCGGTTGTACGCCTGGGCCAGCTCGAGGCGCGCAGAAGGCTCGCGCGGATCAATCTTCACGGCAGCTTCGAGCTCCATGACCGCTTCCTTCACACGGCCGAGTGCCAGCAGACTATTTCCAATCAAGACGCGCGGGGCCGCATAGTTGGCATCTAGTCGGACGGCTTCACGGAACTGCGTAAGGGCCTGTTCGTGGTTGCCGCGTTCACTGTACACAATGCCGAGATTATTGTAAATGAATGCCTGCTTGCCGCCCTGTTCGAGCACCGCTAGAAATGCTTTTTCGGCCGCGTCCAATTGGCCGGCTTTTTCCGCCTGTACGCCCTTGTTGAATAACTCGCTGAGGGCGGGCGGAAGATTCTGCGCAGCGAGAGCCGCGCACATTACCAGGATCGTCACCGGGACCCTCATGGCTCCTTTGTCCTCGCCGGCTGTGAGAGAGCGCGCGCTTTGCGAAACGCCTCCTCGGATTCTCGCGGCTGATTCAGTTTGTTGTACGCCTGGCCCATGAGCACGTATGCCTGCCGCGATTGCGGTTCGAGCGCGGCGGCGGCCTTCAGTTCCGCGACGGCCTCGGTCATTTTGCCCGTCCGCATGTAAGCGATCCCGAGGGCTAAGCGTGCCGCCGCCGAATCCGGTTCGGCCGCGGAAGCCCTCCGAAACCAGTCGATCGCGCTCTCGCCTTTGGCCTGATGAAGGTAACACGCTCCCAAACCGTAGTTACCGTCGTAGTCGCGCGGTTCGATCTCGACCGCCCGCTTGTAAAATCCGATGGCTTCCTCACACAGAGATTGGGCGCGTTTTACATCGCCCAGAGCCGCAAGGACCGGCACTGATTGTGGATTGGCCGCCAGCGCCTGCACGAATTCTTCTTCTGCTTTCGGCAAATCTTCCTGCATTTGGTAGGATTCGCCCAGTAACTGATGTACCCGAGCCGAATTCGGAGCCAGGGTATAGAGCTCGCGAAATTCGATTTGCGAAAGGATTCCGCACAGCTTGCTGAGATAATAGAGGGCATCCACGTTATGCGGCTCACGCTGGAGAACCCGTTCGAGCTCTCTATAGGCCGCCTCGAAATCGCCCTGTGACATCTCGGCTCTCGCAATTAGCAGGCGCGCCGCCGCCGACTTGGGATGCGCCTTCCGGAACTCTTCGGCTATCGACTTGGCGCGCGGCGCGTCGCCTTTGTAGAGCGCGCGGGTGGCCTCCTCCAGGTCGGCCGCGCCTCCCGCGGCGATGAGAAGGCTCGCAAACGTCAGCGCGCCATATCGCATTCGGAGTCTCAATATGGCCGCACCCCGATGGTCCGCCACAGCAACTGCTCGTTTTCGGAGAGTTTCTGTTTGATCTGCTCGAAGCGCGCCTGCTGCGCTTCCGCCCGTGGGTCTTTCGTCCTTTGATACAGGATAAGGAGATTGGCATTCACACGGAAATTAGCCGGTCCGATTTCGTGAGCGCGCTCGAGCTCCGCGCGCGCATCCGCGTATTTCTGCATTCGGATGTGTACGTTATCAGGCTGAAATTTCAGCAGCGCGAGGCAAGCGTCGAGCGCTTTGCGAACGTTCCCGGGATCGCGGAAAGAGGCTTGCTGGTACGGGAGGCCCAGGTTCAACCAGGCGCTGGTGAATTGAGGCTGCAGTTCGACTGCCTTCTTGAAGCTTGATTCCGCGGCGGTGAAATTCGCTTGGCGAGCCTCTACCACGCCTAGAAAATTATAAAACCCCGGTTCGCGAGGAACCTGCTTGAGGGCCGAAGACAGCCGGGTGCTGGCGGTGGTGAGATCGCCCTGCGGGATCAGGTCTTGAATTTGTGCGAGCAATACATCGCGAGACGCAGACCCGCTGGAAAGCCGGCCCACGCCACACAATATAAAGATCAGGAGCGCGCGTCCAAGGCGGTGGCACCGATCATTCGAGTGATTGGGAGGCAAACCTGAACTCAAACGCAAGGCTCCCTTCGGTTTCCTGATTGACTGATGATTATACTTCGAAGGGCCTGTCCGGAGACATTCGCTGGAGACGATCAAGATAGTGCCCGTCCGATGTTCTGGTCCAATCTATCTGGTGCTCAACTGCACGATGGCCGCCATGCCGAATCACCGTCAGCCCGATCCCGCCACCGTCCTACTGCGAACAGATTAGTTTTTTCTTTACAGATCGGAATGGTGGTGATAGAATCCTCTGAAATCGTTTACATTTGGAGGGGTTTCCACCGTAGTAGCCCCCTCTTTAGGAGGCCACGCATGATGTCGCGGAACTTGATTTCTGCTGTCCTGGGGCTTTGTCTCTTGGCTGCGCCTGCATCCCGAGCGCAGAGTTTCAACGCTTCTATTAACGGTACGGTCACAGATCCGAGCGGCGCAGCAGTGCCGAGCGCTGAAGTCACCCTAACCTCAGTGGAAACCGGTTCGGTGGCAAAGACGACCAGCGGACAAGATGGTCTCTATGCATTTCCCAACCTGCAACGGGGAGGCTACGAACTGAAGGCGTCGGCGGCCGGATTCCGCACCTTCGTGCGAAAGGGAATCCTGATCAATATCAACGAGTCCGTGCGTGCCGACATCAAACTTGAGGTAGGCACCGAGACACAGGTCATCGAAGTTTCGGCCGATGTCTCACCGATCAACTTCGAGAACGGCGAGTTGAAGGGAACGGTCACTCCGGAGACCATCCAGGATCTCCCGTTGATCGTGAGCGGCGCAGTGCGTAGCGCGACGTCTTTCATCATCCTGCAACCCGGAGTGAACACAGGCAACAGCGGCAACGCATTTAACGCTCGTACCAACGGAGGCCTGCAGTCTGGTGATGAGGCGGTGCTCGACGGCGCCAGCGCCCAGGAAGGCGCGATGGCTCAAAGCGGCTATGTTGCGCTCGGCACCGACATGCCGGTGTCGCCCGAAAGCGTCGGTGAAATCAGCATTCTGAGCTCCAATTATGAGCCGCAATACGGCGCCAGTCTTTCGGGCCAGATCGTGGCTACTACGAAATCAGGCACCAACCAGTTTCATGGCAGCGCGTACTGGTTCCACCGCAATACTGCCTTGAACGCCCGGCCGTTCGGTGCCAACAGCAGACCCAAGGATCTGGAACACGATTTTGGATGGTCGCTGGGTGGCCCGGCCAAGCTCCCGGGGCTTTGGACGAGCAAAAACAAGACGTTCTTCTTTGCGAACTTCGAAGCCTATCGGTTTAAAGGCGGCGTGAACAAACCCGTTCTGACCGTGCCGACTGACAAAATGAAACAGGGTGATTTCAGTGAGTGGCCCGATCCGATTTTTGACCCGGCCACCACCAGGACAGTGAACGGCCAGATCGTCCGCGACCAGTTTCCCGGCAATGTTATTCCGGCCGCCCGCATCGCCAATTCGCTGGCAAACGCCTGGTTGAAGTTCGTTCCCTCGCCGAATCGTCCGGGTGTGTTGCATAACTACGAAGTTCCACTTCCGGTTACCACCATCGCTTTCGCAAACTCCAACGGATGGGATCTTCGGGTCGATGAATACGTCGGCAACAAGGATCATTTTGCCGGGAATTACCATTACCGCGGCACCCACCCCTTCAACGAGACAAAACTGCCGCGCGTTATTGATACGGCGGACTTCCGTGACCCGAATTACAGCAATATCGGCCGGTTGAACTGGGATCACACGTTCACTCCAACGCTGCTGAACAATTTCAACTTTGGCTATCTCGATCTGAGAAGCAACCAGGTGAATCTAAGCGACAAGCTGAAGAGCCAGATTCCCAGCATCCCGGGAGTGGGCGGCACGAACCACGAGCCGGCTATCCGTTTCGATGATTACGACGGCTATGGCGGCAACGCTGGCGGCGCCGGCTTCCGGCCTTCGTACATCGTCAACGATCTGTTCAGCTGGATCCGAGGTGCTCATACATTGAAGTTCGGTATGGAGTACCGGGGGCTCGGCGAGAACAACACGGGTGACAGCAATAACTCGGGCACCTTCAATTTCAGCCGGTTGAATACCGGGCTGCTGGGCGTTACGAGCGGCAATGCCATCGCGAGCTTCCTGCTCGAGGATGTGAGCAACGCCAATGCCACTTTTTACACGTTGCTTTCGAATTATCCTCGGCAGCATACCTGGATTTTTCACGGCGGCGACACCTGGAAAGTTACATCCAAGCTGAGCTTGAACTACGGGCTGCGTTGGGACGTCGCTACGCCCACCGCGGAGAAACGCAACAATATGTCGTTTCTCGATTTCGGGCCGAATCCCGGGGCGGGTAACCGGCCTGGCCGGCTAGCGTTCGCCGGGAACAACTGGGGTGCGGCCAGCTTCGGCAAGCAATACCCGGAGTCCGTGTACTATAAGGCATTCCAACCGCGCATCGGCTTTGCCTACAGCCCTGACACCAAGACCGTGGTCAGAGGGGGGTACGGCATCTTTTATACTCAGGCATTCTACTCGGGCTGGGGCGGCGGGGTCGATACCACTGGATTCAACAGCACCGTATCGTTCTCGGGCTCGGCCGGCGGACTTGATCCCGCCTTCATTCTGAGCCAGGGATTCCCCCAGAATTTCCAGCATCCACCCTTCATCGATTCGGCCTACCGCAACGGCCAGAGTCTCAACTACCGGCCTTTCGACGGCAACCGGCGGCCCTACGCTCAGCAATGGAACCTGACGATTGAGCGGCAACTTCCGGCTAATTTCCTCATCACCACCGCCTACGTCGCGAATAAGGGAACGCGGTTACCGTCGCGGATCGCACCGATAAACGCTCTCGATCCGCAACTCTTGTCTAGTTACGGATCTAAGCTTTATGACCAGTTCCAGCCTGGGCAAACGGTTCTGGATGGCGTTCCGATTCCCTACACCGGATGGCGGGAACAGATGACCGGTTGCGCTCCAACAGTTGCCCAGGCCCTTCTGCCATATCCGCAATTTTGCAGCGCACTCCAGGGCGCGAATGAAAACCAGGGCAACTCTACGTATCACTCATTTCAGTTGAAAGCGGAGAAGAGATTTTCGCAGGGCATGTGGATGCTGGCTTCGTACACCTTCTCAAAGCTGATCACTACCTCCGAGAATACGCAAGCGGATGCGGCTACATGGAGCGGGCTGACCGGTGTGATTTCGCCGTTCGAACGCAAGCGTAACAAAGGGCTTTCGCAAGATGACGTGCCGCAGGTTCTCTCTTGGGCGATGACCTACGAACTTCCGATTGGAAAGGGCAAACGCTTCCTGAACAAAGGTGGATTCGCCGATAGGATCATTGGCGGATGGCAGTTGAACAGCATTCTCAGAGTGACCTCCGGTCCGCCGTTCTTCTTCCGATCCGGTACCTGCAACGTCCCGGAGCAGTTCCATGTCGGCTGCATTCCGGGCGTGCTTCCGGGCGCCAATCCCTGGGCGCAAACTGCGGGTCATTTCGATCCCGGCAAGCCCTTGTTCAACATAGCGGCCTTTGAGCCCGCGAACAGTTTCAACCTTTATTTCGGCAGCGGCTCTCGCATCACGAACCTAAGAGGCTTCGGCTATCACAACGAAGATTTCAGCCTCGTCAAGAATACGCATATTACCGAAAGGGTTGGATTCCAGATCCGCGCGGAAGCGTTCAACGTGTTCAATTTCCATGTTTTCAGCAACACTGGGAACTTCGGTGGCAGCGCAATCACCACCGACGTTTCCAGCCCGAGTTTCGGGCTGTGGAACGGAAGCGTCAGCGATCCGCGCAACCTGCAGATTGGGGCAAAATTGCTCTTCTAGGCGCTTGAACTATCGATGAAGCTAAATTCTGGAGGGTTCTCTATGTTTCGCCAGTTTCTCTGCCTGTTGCTGCTATTCACGCTCGGCGTAGTTCCGGCGCTGCCGCAAACTGCGGCGGATCACATCGTTTCTGTTGGCGACTTTCACCAGTCGATACGCTCCGCCGCACTGGCGAGGCAGAGTAATGTCGCCAAACTGGAAAAGTTCCTGTCCACCGAACCTGCCAGAAAAGTCCTGCAGGCAGTCAAGTTGGATTCCGCTCAGGTCACCCTGGCTATTTCGAATTTGAGCGACGAAGAATTGTCACGTCTAGCCGTTCAAAGCGAAAGAATTCAGCATGATGTTGTCGCTGGCGAAGGCGGTAAACAACGGCTCATCAAGTACGTTGTTATTGGCGCGGCAACCACGGTCCTCTTATGGGTGATTCTGTCTCACCGGGCCACCTAACGCATTGAGTGGATGCAAGACGCGGGTGCGTAAGCCAAGGCAACGGCAATCGGCAACATCAAATTGACGCGCGAG
The DNA here is from genome assembly GCA_035577325.1 of Bryobacteraceae bacterium. Taxonomy (GTDB): domain Bacteria; phylum Acidobacteriota; class Terriglobia; order Bryobacterales; family Bryobacteraceae; genus QHXW01. The sequence continues at coordinate 6,686 of DATLVQ010000040.1, forward strand.
CACACATGCGATACGTGGGAGGGGGCGGCGTATTTTTGCGTGGCAAGCAGTGGCCCGCGTGAGAATTAATCGCCGCTGACATCATTTTCATGCAATTCGGTGGACCGAAGGGCCATACCTAAACACTTCCGTGCAAGCCAGCTGGATAACAGGACAGGTCACATATGCGGACGGCGGTGCGTTACACATGACGCCCGAGGTACCACCCGAAATTCAATTCGGATAGGCGCAAGAACAATCTCTCGTGCCTGCTGCCTGTATAGGTGCCATCGCTTCGGCCATCTGGAAGTCCGTTTCGACGGGAGGCCCAAGTCTCGCCTCCAGTTTGCGCAATCGTCTGGTGATCGCCTTCAAGATCGCCCTCATGCCTCGCTACATATTTTGTTTGCTCCTCTAATCTACAAATCGAGAGATTCTATCGCCGTGATGTGTGAACCAGCCTTGTTGTGTTTTCCGGCTTGCGCGGATCTCATCGAACCGCCGAGCCTCTTGCCGATCAACATCGCAGTGACAAGCCCGGAGCCGAGCAGGAAAACGGAATTAGGTTCAGGGACGGGTGAGGTTTGAGTCTGCGTCTGGAAGAGATTGCCTCCCGGATTGTTCACGATGACGGTCCCGTTCGGCACGGTAATAGAGAAGTCGTCGCTGTTGAAGAAATCCGCCGTCCCGCTCGCGCCGCCTATCCCTGGTAACAACTGCCATGTCAAGAAAAGAGAGTCGACATTATCCAGAGGAACCACCGCCTCCACGGAATTTGCGGGGAAACAGGGGACGCCGTGGAACTGCACGTTGTAGGAATTACAGCTAATTGTGGCGGCGTTCGTAACACTGTTCCCGTCGTCCACAAAGAAATCCGCTGTGGCGCCGCTGCCAGGCGTAAAGGTGCCGTGGAGCGACATGTTCATCGTAAGAAAGTCATCCGCGGTCATATCCTGGAAAGTGAGCCCCAGAATAACGAGAGCGTCGGCGCCGGCCGTGCCGCCAGGAAGCACTGAGACGAGGACGCCGAGGTGCCCGGCGGTGACGTCGGCGACCATCTTGCTCGTGCTGAGCGCATCCGTTTTCTCGAACGTCGCGAATAACGGGTTTTCATTGGAGCCGGCTACGGCGAGCGTGCTCGTAATGGTGATGGTCCCGGCGCTTACGCGCGTGGCCATGGAGCACGCGGCCAAGAACATAAGTAAGGCCAAGCGGCGAGCTCCGCGGGCCCTCATCGTAATAATTGGTCTGATGTCTTTCATTTCGTTCCCTCCGCTCTGAATCGCTGAGTTCCTCGTCGCCCGCCCAGTAGCACTTTCTTTTCAATGGGGTACGCGCTACCAGGCCTCCGGCCGGGCGACTAGACGGTATAAACGCGTAAAGCGCCGGCCAATTCACTCACGAGTGCTACAATATTTTGTTTTCTGACAGCGAAGCGGAGGGGCGCCAGTTGGCGGGCATTACCGAGTTGCTGATCGGCTGGAACCATGGGGACAAAGGTGCCCTTGACCGCCTCATGCCTCTGGTGTACGACGAACTGCGCATCGTCGCGCGTCACCGCCTCGCGGCGGAGGATAGCCGGCAGACACTTGAAAGCGCAGCCTTAGTCAATGAGACGTACCTGCGCCTGGTAGACCAGGAACGCGTTGCATGGCGAAACCGGGCGCATTTTTTCGCCATCTCGGCCCGGATGATGCGTCGCATCCTGGTCGACCACGCTCGCCAACGCCGCGCCGCGAAGCGTGGCGGCGACATACCCAGGCTTTCACTTGATCAATCTCTTGGTTTAGTGGAGCGAAAGGACCTGGATGTGGTCGCACTGGACGAAGCGCTAGG
>DATLVQ010000041.1:0-20311 GCA_035577325.1 Bryobacteraceae bacterium
AACGGTCCGTTGAACCTTGCGCCATGGCGCCGAGCGAGCCCATGCCACGGTAGGTTTTGAACGTGCGGCCCTGATAGAGAATGACCTCTCCCGGACTCTCGTCGGTACCGGCGAACAAGCCGCCGATCATGACGCAATCCGCTCCCGCGGCAATAGCTTTGGTGATGTCGCCCGAGTACTTCACACCGCCATCGGCAATGAGTGGGACGCCCGCGCCGCGAGTGGCCTTCGCGCACTCGGCAATGGCGGTGATTTGGGGAACGCCCGCGCCGCTGACAACGCGCGTAGTGCAGATCGAGCCCGGACCGATCCCCACCTTGATGCCGTCCACGCCGAGCGCGATGAACTCGCAAGCCGCTTCCTGCGTGGCCACATTGCCCGTAATCAGCTGCACGTCGGGCAGCGATTTTTTTACAGCGCGCACAGCCTGCATCACACGGGCGGTATGCCCGTGCGCGGTGTCAATCACCAGCACGTCCACTTTTCTCGCCACCAGTTCCTGGGCGCGCTCCAGATAATCGCCCGTCGCCCCAATAGCCGCGCCCACGCGCAGACGCCCTTGCGGATCCTTGGCGGCCAGCGGATATTTCAACTTCTTTTGAATGTCTTTGACGGTGATCAGGCCTTTGAGGTTGTACTGCTCATCGACTACCAACAACTTCTCCACGCGGTGGCGATGCAGGATGCGCTCGGCTTCTTCGAGCGTCGTGCCCACTGACACCGTGATGAGATTGTCCTTGGTCATCACCGCGGAGATAGGCAGGTCGGAGCGCGACTCAAAGCGCAGGTCGCGATTGGTCAAAATACCAACCAGTTTTTGGCCCTGTGTCACCGGAATTCCCGAGATGCGATAGCGCTTCATCATCTCGAGCGCGTCGGAGATTTTCTTGTCCGGCGAGATGGTGATGGGGTCCACGATCATGCCGCTCTCACTACGCTTGACGCGATCTACTTCCTCGGCTTGGCGCTCGATCGACATGTTGCGGTGCATGATGCCGATGCCGCCCTGCTGCGCCAGCGCGATGGCCAGGTGCGACTCGGTCACTGTGTCCATGGCCGAGCTAACAATCGGAATATTCAGCCGGATCCCGCGCGTAAACAGGGTTTTCGTATCGGCTTCGGCGGGGATGACCTCGCTGCGCGCCGGCTCGAGCAGGACGTCGTCGAAAGTAAGACCTTCGCGAATGCTGCCGTCAATCATAGATGGATTCCTCCATGATAGCAGCCGCGCAGGACAGGCTTTCCCACCACTTCAGGGCCGGGCGCGCGTGCAGGTCAATTTTCAATTGGTGATTTGCAGCGAGCGGCTCTCTTCGTGAACCGGCTGGTAGATTTTGCCCCACGCTTTGTGCGCAGGATGATCGACGTAGCGGTCGGCCGCGGCTTTATCTTCAAATTCGATAGCGAAAGCGGAGTTGAAATCCTGCGGCTGCACGCGCGTGGACTTGATCCAGATGTTCTTGATACCTGGAATCTCGGCGGCCATGGTCTTCACGCCGTCGATGGCGGCCTGCTGCTGCTCGGGCGTCGAGTCGGATTTCCACTTGACCGTGACTACGTGGATGATGGAGTTGGGCTGGTGGAAAGCGTTCTTCCCCGCTAAAATCCCCGCGCCAAAAATTCCTCCAGCGATCGCCAGCGCCAGCGCGGCTTTCAACATGTTGCTCTTTTTCATGTCGCATCTCCCGATTTTGAATTATGGATTTCGTGCCCGCGGTATGCATACAGCATCCAACAGGCAGGAAAGATTATTCTACCCGATGCGCGGTGCGCAGCCCGCTCCACTGTTCGCACAAGACGATGGAGTTGGCCGGGTTGCGTGGATCGTACTTCATTGTCGCTGGGCCGACCGTGCTCCACAGATCCGCCGGAAGGAGCGGCTGGAGATCGGTAAGATCCTGGCAGGCCGAATACTCGACGCCCGCGATGGCATACGAATAGAAGACCAGGTGGTCGCGGAATTCGAGTAGGTTGGCATCGCCCATTTTGCCGCGGGTATGGAGATGCTCACGCCGGCGGCGCTCGAGTTCGGACGGCGTCGGGCGGCCCTTCAGATAGCGGTAGACACCCCACGCACTAATCCCCACCGCAGTCACGCCACCCGCCGCGGCGAGCGCCGTTCCGCTAGACGAAACCAAATCCGCCAGCGCCTGCTTCATATTTTCAGTTTGCGGCTAACCTGCGACAGGAGTTTCCTGGAAAACTTTATTGTAATCTTTCAGGAACTGCTCCAGACCTTTGTCGGTCAGCGGGTGATTGAACAGCATGTCCAGAACTTTAAACGGCAGCGTGGCGATCTCGGCGCCCGCCATCGCGGCATCAATCACATGCGTAGGCGAGCGCATGGAAGCGGCCAGTACCTGCGTCGGGTACGCGAAGTTCTTGTATATCGTTTTGATGCTGCGGATCAGGTCCATGCCGGTCCAGCCGATATCGTCCAGACGCCCCACGAACGGGCTGATGATATAGGCGCCCGCTTTGGCGGCGAGCAAAGCCTGCCCCGCCGAAAAGCACAGCGTCACGTTGACGCGGATACCGTCCTGGCTCAGAGCTTTCGTCGCGCGAATGCCATCGCGGGTGAGCGGGCATTTCACCACGACGTTCTTGTGAATGCGCGCCAGCTCGCGGCCCTCCCGCAACATCTCTTTGGTTTCGGTGGCTACGACTTCGGCGCTGATATCGCCGTCCACGATGTCACAGATCATGCGGATCTGCTCGGCCATTGGGCGGCCTTCTTTAGCGATCAACGATGGATTTGTAGTGACGCCATCGACGACGCCCCAAGCGGCGCCTTTTTTGAGCTCGTCGAGATTGGCAGTATCGAGAAAAAACTTCATGGATTGCCCTCTATTAATTGAAATTATAACATTTGGGCGCGTTCGGAGTGCGTTTCACTTAATGTTATTCTGCGTCCAGGCGGGAGGAAATGTCCGCTGCCCCAAGAGCAGTTAAGATAAATACGTGCCTACCAGCCCGCCTCAAGGCATTGTCACCGCGCTAGTGACCCCGTTTCGTGAGGACGAGCGCATTGACTTCAACGCCTGGCAGAGAATTATCGATATCCAGTTGGAAAGCGGCGTGGATGGGCTGCTTGCCGCCGGAGGACAGGGCGAATTCTACTCGCTCGATGAAGAAGAGCGCACCGTGGCGCTGCGATTTTGCCGGCAAGCCGTAGGTGGACGCGGGGCGCTCTATGGCAATGTAGGCGCGGTGAGCACGCGCGAAACGGTTCGCCTGGCGCAAAGAGGCGAAGCCGAGGGCATCGATTACGCGGTGGTCATCACGCCCTACTACCTTCGCCCTACGCAAGACGAACTGGTGCAGCACTACGCGGACGTTTGCCGCGCCGTACGGATTCCCGTGCTGGCCTACAACATTCCCGAGCGCACCGGTATCGAGTTGATGGCCGCGAGCCTGCGCCGCATTGCGCAGCAGTGCGAAAACTTCATTGGTCTGAAAGATTCGACGGGCAAACTAGATCAGATTCCGGAGCTTGCGGCCATCGGGCGCGATCGCCCCTTTTCCGTTTTCGTCGGGCGCGATCACCTGATCCTCGAGGCATTGGAACTCGGCGCAACAGGCGCGGTAACGGCCTGCGCCAACGTAACGCCGCGTGCTTTTGTTGAGCTGTATCGCGCCTTTCGCGAAGGCCGCCATGACCACGCGGTCCGCCTACAGGGAATGGTGAAGCCGCTGCGCGAGGCGTTTACGCTGCACACGTTCCCATCCGTCATGAAGGCCGCGATGGAGATGATCGGTCTGCCTGCAGGCCCGTGCCGCAGGCCTGTGGGACCAATGCCGCATGAGGCGCGCGCCAGGCTTGCCTCGGTACTGGAAGCGTTACACCTGGCCGGCTACGCGCCGGCTTTGATGGCCGAAAAAATCGCGGATCGGGCGTGAGGGTTTTTCGCAGCGCGAGGACTGGCGCCGCTTGTGCCATGCTCTTCGTTGCGGCCCGGTCCGCGTTCGCCGCTGCCCAGGCGCCCGCGGAAGGAAAATCCAAACCCATGCACACCAACCGTCTCAGCCATGAAAAGAGTCCTTATCTATTGCAGCACGCCCATAATCCGGTGGATTGGTACGCGTGGGGACCCGAAGCGTTTGAAAAAGCGCGTAAAGAAGACAAGCCGATCTTCCTTTCTATCGGTTATTCCACCTGCCACTGGTGCCACGTCATGGAGCGCGAATCCTTCGAAAACGAGGAGACCGCGGCCATTCTGAACAAGTATTTCATTGCCATTAAAGTGGATCGCGAGGAGCGGCCGGACGTCGACCGCATTTACATGTCTTATGTACAGGCGACCACCGGCGGCGGCGGTTGGCCCATGTCGGTGTGGCTGACGCCGGAGCTGAAACCGTTCGTGGGCGGTACTTATTTCCCTCCTGAAAACCGGTACGGCCGCCCCGGTTTCCCCGTGATGCTGGAGCGTATCGCGCAAGCATGGCGCGCCGATCGCGAGAAGATCGTGGAATCGAGCCACGCGGTGGTCGAGCAGTTGCAGCAGGCGGCCGAGGTCAAGCCATCGGGCGGCCTGGACGCGTCCCTGATCGAGAGCGGCTATTTGCAGTTCCGGCGCAGTTTCGATTCGAAGCTGGGCGGATTCGGCGCCGCGCCGAAATTTCCGCGGCCGGTGGCGAACAATTTTCTGCTGCGCTATTCCGCGCGCGCGCACCAGGGCCCGCAACACGATGAAGCGCGCGACATGGTGCTGGCCACGCTGCGCGCCATGGCCAAGGGCGGGATGAACGATCAGCTGGGCGGCGGGTTTCACCGCTACTCGGTCGACGAGCGCTGGTTTGTGCCGCACTTCGAAAAGATGCTCTACGACCAGGCGCAGCTTGCCATCTCTTATCTCGAGGCGTATCAGATCACGCATGACGTATTCTTTGCCGGAGTGGCCCGGCGCATCTTCGACTACGTTCTGCGCGATATGACCGACAAGGACGGCGGCTTCTATTCGGCCGAGGACGCCGACAGCGTCATCGATCCCGCCAAGCCGGATGTGAAGGGTGAAGGGGCGTTCTACGTGTGGTCGCGCGCCGAAATCGAACACATTGTGGGAGCATCCGCGGCGGCGTGGTTTTCGTATCGCTATGGTGTTGAGCCGCACGGCAACGTGGAGAACGACCCGCACAATGAATTCACGGGCAAAAACATTCTGTACGAGGCGCACAGCGTGGAAGAAACGGCAACGCACTTCGGCAAGACCGCCGAGGAAATGGGCAAAGCTTTGTCCGCCGCGGCAGACAAGTTAATGGCGGCTCGGTCGAAGCGCGTGCGGCCACACCTGGATGACAAGGTGCTCACCGCGTGGAATGGCCTCATGATCTCGGCTTTCGCCAAAGGCGGAGCGTTTCTAGCCGAGCCGCGTTACTCGGCGGCCGCCGTGCGCGCCGGCGAATTCATCCTCCACCGGATGTACGACGCCAAAACCGGCCTGCTGCTGCGCCGCTATCGCCAGCAAGATGCCGCGATCGCCGGCTTTCTGGACGACTACGCGCTGTTCGTGCAAGCATTGCTCGATTTGTACGAGACGCAGTTCGACTCGCAATATCTGCATACCGCCATTCGCCTCGCCGAGAAACAGAGTGCGCTGTTTGAAGACCATCGGAACGGAGGTTTTTTCAGTACGGCCTCAGGCGACGCAAGCCTTGTCATGCGTATGAAGGAGGACTACGACGGCGCCGAGCCTTCCGGCAATTCAATCGCGGCGCTGAATCTGCTGCGGCTTGCGCAGATGACCGATCGCAAGGACTTCCGCGAGTCGGCGGACAAGACTCTGCGCGCCTTCGCCTCGCGCATAACGGGCATGCCTTCAGCCGTGCCCCAGATGTTGGTGGCGTTCATGTTCAGTCTCGCCAAGCCGAAGCAAATTATTCTGGTGGGCGACCGCTCTTCGGCGGAGACGGCGGATATGTTGCGCATCCTGCACTCGCGCTTCCTGCCGAACAGCATCGTCATGCTGGTGGACGAACCGGCGCGGAAGACATTGGCGGGCTATCTCTCCGTGATCGAAACCATGACGCGGCTTCATGGCAAGACCACGGCCTACGTTTGTGAAAATTACACCTGTAAGCTGCCCACAGCCGACCCGGCTAAGTTTACCGAGTTGCTACAATAGCAATTCACACTCAATTCAGGAGGCAAGATGGAAAGACCTGGAGCAACGACGATGCGCGGAAATCCCCTGACCCTGATCGGCCCCGAGCTGAAGGTGGGCGACAAGGCGCCGGATTTCAAACTCGTGGACAACAGCCTCAAGAATGTATCGCTGGCCGACACCGGCCGTAACGTGCGGATCATCAGTGTCGTGCCGTCGCTCGATACGCCGGTTTGCGACGCGCAGACCAAGCGCTTCAACGAAGAAGCCGCCAAACTGCCGGGCGTCGACATTCTGACCGTGAGCATGGACCTCCCGTTCGCGCAGAAGCGCTGGTGCGGCGCGTTTGGCGTGGACAAAGTCAAGATGCTCTCCGATCATCGCGATGGTTCGTTCGGCAGCAACTACGGAACGCTGATCAAAGATCTGCGTATCGAGAGCCGGGCCATTTTCGTATTGGATCCGAACAATACCATCCGCCACGTCGAGTACGTGAAAGAAGTAGCCGAGCATCCTAGTTACGACACGGCGCTTGCCGCGGCAAGATCCGCGACAGCGGCTGCGTCGGCTTAGCGTAGTCTGGCTTAGGTAACAACGGCGCGAGCCCGTTCTCGGCCCAGGATTTCAACTGAACACCGGGGAAACAACGCCGATCTCTTCTTCTGAAGGTGCCTCTGCGCGCATGGGTGAACGCATGTTTGGGCGCGCCGCCGGGAGTCCGATCGTGCGTGGCGGCTTGGCCCTTAGCGCAGGCCTGATCACGGGCAACCTGATCGGTTTTTTCCGTGTGGCGCTGACCGCCTATCTGCTGGGGACGCACAGCGCGGCGGATGCGCTGGCAGTTGCAGTCGGCCCCATCGATACGCTCAACTCAGTTCTCATCAACACCATGATCTTCGCATTCGTGCCCATGCTGACTGAGCGCGAGGGCGCGGCGCGCGTAGCTCTGTTCCGCAAGCTGAACCGGGTATTCACGCGTGTCTTCCTGTTGCTGACGATTTCGATCATGGTGTTCGCGCCCTGGCTGATTAGTGTGCTCGCACCGGGCCTGGATGCGGGCTACGTGAGTGCCGCGGTGACAATCTTGCGTATCACTTCCGTTTCTACTCTCGCGGCGGGCGCGGCCGCCCTGCAGTCGGCGTTTCTTTTTACGCACCGGCGGTTCGCCGCCACCGCGTTCAACCAAGCCGCGCTCAATTTCTTCACCATCGCGGGCGCGCTGAGCCTGTGGCGAACCGCGGGCGTTTACGGATTCGCGATCGGCTATGCAGTGGGGGCTTGGGCGCAGCTCGGCATCGTATATTTTGCGGCTCGCTCCAGCTTGCGTGGCGGCCTGGAGACGGAGCCGGATGTCCACTGGCGCGCGTTGCTGGCACGGCCCGCATCGTTTCTGCTCTACGCGGGCCTGATCGCGCTTAATGTAATAGTGACACGCGCCTACGCGACGCACGCGGGCACCGGGATGGCCGCGGCTCTCGATTACAGCATGCGCTGCCTCACGGTGCCTCTTGCTTACTTAATTACGCCGGTGTCCAACTCGCTGCTGCCGGAGATAGCGCGCCTGCGCAGCCGTCTCAAGTTCCGCCAGGCGTTTCGCTTGATGGATAAGACCATCGCTCTGGTTGCGTTGCTTGCGGTCGCCGGCTGCGCCGTTGGCATTGCGTTGCGCACTCCGCTGATTTCGCTGCTGTTTGAGCGCGGCAGTTTCACCGCGCAATCCACACAACTGGTTTCGGCGGTATTCCTCGGGTTTGCCCCGAGCTTGATTGGATGGAGCCTGCTCGAGCTGACGTCGCGTTCGCTATTTGCGCTCGACCGGCCCCAGTTGGCGTTGCGGACCGTGGCCATCCCGGTCGTCTTTAACCTGGCATTTGTGCTGCTGGTGCGGTCGCCCGAGCCGCAGTGGATCGGCCTCGGAGCCTCGCTGGGATTCATAATCGCGTTCGTACTGTTGTTTTCGCTGGTCAGAGTCAATCGCCGACGGTGGCTGGAAGAATCGGCGGGGGATTCGCAACCGGCGCTAGAAACGGTCTGAACGTCGGAACCGCTGCCTATACAATAGGCAATTCGACGACCTGGAAATGGAAGCGGTCTGGCGGAAACAGGGCGGGCGTGCTCTCGGCCAGATGCGCCCAGGTGCGATACGCGGTCGAAGTCATCGACGAGTTCAAGTAAAACAGGAACTGATTGGAGAAGCAGTCGATCGGCGGCGGCTGCCGGAAGGTTAGGCGCAGACCTACGGCATTCTCGACGCCTACGCCATGCGTGGGCACGGATTTTTCCATCAGCAGGTTGACGAAACTGCTCCGGCTGGCATGCGGCCAGACGTCGGGATGCAACAGATTGCGCAGGGCTTCACACCCCTCGAAGGTAATTTCGCACTGCCTGACCCATTCGAGAATCGAATCGCCCCATTGCCAGCTCGAAACCAGATGCATGTATTGCTCGGCAAGATTGAGCGCCAGGTCGAACTTGCGCTGCTCGATCACGCTCTCCTCGGCGGGTTCGGCGCTTAGAATGTCTTCCGCCTCGATGATTCCGGCGGCCATGCCGACCACTTCTGAACGCGGCGTGCCTTCTAGCGCCGAGCCGTGCACCAGTAGCGGCGGCAGTTCGTGGGTCCCGCTTCCCGGAATGTCGATGTACCGTCCCATGCCCGTCTCTACCTATACTTATCGACGCAAACCAGTGGCCATTCTGATTCAATATGTATCATGAAACGCACATTAAATTCGCAAGAAAAATTGAATCGAGCCGATAACCGATTGTTATTGAGGCCCTTAGCGCGAAGCAGACGTCTTAAGTCACGTTGGGACTCTAACCTTTGTTATCATCCCCCTTCATGGCTGAATACTCCATTGGACTGGACTTAGGGGGTACAAACCTGCGGGCGGCGGCGGTCAACCGTGCAGGTAAGATCCTGGAAAAAATTTCCGTAAGCGCCAACCCCATGCTGGGCCGGGAATCCCTGCTCGGCGGCATGGTGGCCGTAATCAACGATCTGCGATCCCGCTGGGGAACGGACCAGCTCGCCGGGATCGGACTGGGTATTCCCGGCTTCATCCTGCTGAAAGAAGGAGTGATCCGGAACTCCAACAATCTCGCGGCCCTGGAGGATTTTCCCTTTCGCGATGAAATGGAGCGGCGGCTCCAGACAAAAGTCGTGTTGGAGAACGACGCCAATGCGGCCGCCCTGGGTGAGAAATGGATGGGGGCGGGGCGCGATGTGAACGACCTCGTCCTGTTCACACTGGGCACGGGAATCGGAGGCGGTGTTATCTCCGGAGGCAAAGTCTTGCATGGTTTCCTCGGCATGGCGGGCGAATTGGGGCATCTCACGGTGGTGCCGAATGGCAATCCATGCGGCTGTGGGAATCGTGGGTGCGTCGAAAAGCACGCTTCTGCCACTGCTATTTCCGCCATGGCGCGGTTAAACGGCCTGGGCGACAACCTGACGTCGGCCGAAGTGTACGAATTGGGTGTGAAGGGCAACGAACACGCGCGCACGATTTTTCGCTGCATGGGAGAGGCACTGGGTATTGCTCTGGCCATGATGGTGAACACGTTCAACTTCCCGCTGTACCTTTTGAGCGGCGGTGTCCTCCCGGCGTGGGACCTGTTCGCTCCGGCCATGCTGGAAGAAACGCGGCGCCGATCGTTCACCTTTCGCACCACCAACACGCGCGTGGAGAAAGCCATCCTGGGCAATGAAGCGGGCCTGTTCGGAGCCGCCTACCTGCCATGGGTGGGTCACGAATAGCGCGGGAGCGGCGCATGTGGCTGGGCGTTGATGTAGGCACGGGCGGGACGCGGGCGCTGCTGGTCGACGAGCGCGGCAAGATTCGAGCGGGTCACACCGCGGCGCACGACGAGATGCGCATGGAGCGTCCGCTGTGGGCCGAGCAACGTCCGCAGGACTGGTGGGACGCTGCGGTGGAAGCCATTCGCGGCGCGCTGGCCCGGGCGCAGATCTCCGGTCGTGACGTGCGCGGCGTCGGGCTCTCCGGCCAGATGCACGGACTCGTGATCCTCGACAAGGACGATCAGGTGATCCGCCCGTCGCTGATCTGGTGCGATCAACGCAGCCAGACGCAAGTGGAGTCCATCAATAAAACGGTGGGCAGCGCCAAAGTTCTCTTCTACACCGCCAACCCGGTGCTAACCGGCTTCACGCTCCCCAAGCTGCTATGGGTGCGCGACAACGAGCCTGAAAATTATGCGCGCATGCGCAAATTGCTGCTCCCCAAAGACTATGTGCGCTTTAAGTTGACGGGCGAGTGCGCGACCGACGTGTCCGATGCCTCAGGCACGGCTCTGTTCGATGTCATCCATCGCCAGTGGTCGCAGGACATGATCTCGGCTCTGGCGCTGGACGCTGCCATTCTGCCGAGGTGCCATGAGTCGGTGGAAGTGACCGGCACTATCAGCGCATCCATCGCCGGAAAGACGGGCCTTGCCGCGGGCACGCCGGTGGTCGGCGGCGCGGGCGACCAGGCAGCGAGCGCCGTGGGCAACGGGATCGTCGAGCTGGGCGTCGTCTCTTGCACGCTGGGGACGTCCGGGGTGGTCTTCGCGCATATGGATCAGGTTTCCTACGACCCGCTGGGGCGAGTGCACACTTTCTGCCACGCCGTTCCCGGTAAGTGGCACGTCATGGGTGTCACGCAAGGCGCCGGCCTCAGCCTCCAATGGTTTCGCAATCAGTTATCTCCGGGGAGCGATTACGACGCGCTCATGAATGAGGCCGCGAAATCGCCCGTGGGTGCGCAAGGTTTGTTTTGGCTGCCCTATTTGATGGGCGAGCGCACTCCGTATCTCGATCCGATCGCGCGGGGCGGGTGGATCGGACTCACGGCGAAACACACGCGCGCGGACTTGATTCGTGCGCTGGTCGAAGGTGTGTCTTACAGCCAGAAGGACTGTCTCGACATCGTCCAGCAGCTAGGTGTAGACGTCCGCTCGGTGCGCATTTCGGGTGGAGGAGGCAAGAGCGCGTTCTGGCGCCAGGTGTTGGCCTCGATTCTGGAGAAACCAGTAGTCACTTTGGAAACACAGGAAGGCTCGGCGTACGGCGCAGCGCTCTTGGCGCTGGTAGGAACGGGCGCCTATGCGTCGGTTCCCGAAGTGTGCCGCAGTGTCATTCGTGAAACCGGATCTGTCGCTCCGCGCGCCGGCGAGGTGGAATTCTACCAGAGCGGGCACGGCGTTTATCGCGCGATTTATCCGGCTCTGAAGCCGGTCACTCAGATGATTTCGAGACTTTAAATCCAGCTGAGTAACTAAGGCCCTTGCGCCCAAACGCAAACCTATTCTTCATCAATCAGTAATGAAGTTTTTGCTAGTGTGGGCTGCGAAGTTAGGTTATCATTCTATAACCCAGGGAGGTTCAGTTCATGCGCAAGTGCCTGTTTTACTCGCTATTGTTGTTTTCTCCCACTGTTATGGTGGCTCAGTCAACGTTCGGCACGATCTTAGGGAGCGTGAAGGATAACTCCGGAGCCGTCGTACCGCAAGCGACTGTCAAGGCCACTAACACGGACGAAAACACAACTCGCGAAACTACCACAAATGGGAGCGGCGATTATGAATTTGTGAATACCAAGGCCGGTCACTATAAGGTCGAAGTGAACGCCCAAGGTTTTCAGCCTTATGCCGCCACCGAACTCTTACTCATCGCGCGCCAGACGCTGCGCGTGGATGCGGCATTGCAAGTGGGCCAAATGGCACAGGCCGTGACCGTGGAAGGCGCGGCGGCGGGCGTAATCGCCTCGGAAACCGATACCATTGCCTCCAGCTACGGCAGCGAAAAGATCTTGAACTTACCAACAAATCTGCGTGCTTCCACTAGCACGAGCCCGTATCTTTTGATTACGACTCTGCCTGGCGTTCAGTCGGACGACAACAACTACCTGTCGATCCAGGGTTCCTTACCCAACCAATCCGAATCGTCGATCGACGGCATTTCGGCACAAAGCGTGCGTGCGAACCGTCCGCTGATAGAAATCTTTCCGTCGGTCGAGAACATCGCCGAGATGAAGGTGCAGGGCGTCGGCAACAGCGCTGAATACGGCGCCGCCGGTGACATCACGACCATTACCAAGAGCGGCACCAATGCATTTCACGGCTCCGGTGCATGGTATTACCAGAACGCCGACCTCGATGCTTTCCAGTACGGCTCGACCACCAAACCGCAGAAGGAAGTCAACGATTACAGCTTTGCGGCGGGCGGCCCCGTGTGGATTCCCAAGGTGTACAACGGCAAGAATAAGACGTTCTTTTATGCAGACTTCGAAGGGCTGCTCTATCCTCGCACTTCCACGATCCAGAACTGGGTCCCGACGGATGCCATGAAAAAAGGCGATTTCACCAGCGAACCCGGTGCCCTGCTCGATCCCACGACTGGAAAGCCCTTTCCCAACCGCATAATCCCGTCAGACCGAATCAGTCCCGTCGCTCAAAAGTTACTGTCGTCCTTCTGGCCAGCAGCAAACACGGGGGATACGAGTGTTTCGCACGATATCAATTACGTAACGAACAAAGTGTCCGACATTAATTCCAAACAGTACGACATCCGCGCCGACCAGTATCTCACTTCGAAGATGTCACTTTTCGCGCGCTTCAGCTGGAAGAACGCCACCTCGCTCGGGCCGAACGATCTGTTGCAGCCAACCACCAGCAATACCCAGCAGGATCGCTCCTTGGTTGTCTCTCACAATTACGCGATCACGTCCCACGTCGTAAACGAATTCCGGCTGGGCTACACCTCCGACGCTCCGGGAAGTAACTTCTCATTTGATGGCAAGGCTTTCGAGAAGTCGCTTGGATTCCTCGGCCTGCCTAATACGCCTTTCAACGGTCTACCCGATATCTCGTTTAGCAACATGACTGGCATGGGGGTCGGTCGCGTGCAGGGCGCTGACATCTATCGCACGGCCCAGTTCAATAACAACACTACTTGGACTTTCGGCCGGCACGCTCTGAAGTTTGGCTTCGACGTGCGCTTCCTGCGGACGAAGACCGCGCTCGGATTCATCGGTGCCGACAACTTTGGGAACTTTGACTTCAATGGCGCCTTCACCAAGAACGAGTTTGCCGACTTCCTGCTCGGTCTGCCCGATCAAACCTCCTACGGCGCCGTGCAGAAAGACAACGACGGGCGCTCCCGGCAATACCATGCATATATTCAAGACAGCTTCCGAGTGAGTCCGAAGCTGACTGTGGAATACGGCGTGCGCTGGGACTGGCAGCCGCCATTTGAGGATCAAGCCGGTAATATCGGCAACTTCGACCGGTCCATCGCAAGAACAGGAGCCGTGGTCTATCCTTCCAGCCCTCAAGCCGCCGG
The DNA here is from genome assembly GCA_035577325.1 of Bryobacteraceae bacterium. Taxonomy (GTDB): domain Bacteria; phylum Acidobacteriota; class Terriglobia; order Bryobacterales; family Bryobacteraceae; genus QHXW01. Next base: position 13,447 of record DATLVQ010000041.1, read on the forward strand.
CTTGCTGGCTCCCGAGTTTGAAATCGCAGTCAACGCTTGCCCCGGCACGCCGAATCTCCCGGCGCCTGGTCCGGGTCTCCCCGGGGTTCCATGCACTCCCTTCCTGACGGCGAAGCAGGCACATTTGCCGGAGGGCTTGCGCAAAGACTACCGCTACAACTTCGTCCCGCGCGTCGGTTTCGCCTACCGCCCGTTCGGGAACGGGGATACCGTAATTCGCGCGGGTTTTGGCATGTTTACGGCACCTGTTCTCGGTGCCGTCTTCTATTCATTGACTGGCACCTCGGGAACGGACGTCCGCCAATTCAACAACATCGGCGCCGATGGCCAGCCGATTTTTGCGTGGCCCGACACGCACACCGGTGGTAGCGGTGTGTCGATCGACAATTACGGTACGGCGTACTTCGGAACTGCCAACTCAATCGACTTCAAGAACCCGAAGATGTACCAGTGGAACTTTTCGGTGGACCGTAACATCGGGTTCAACACAGGGCTCCGCGTATCCTACATCGGCGAGCACTCTATTCAGCTCGGCTTTGCTCCCAACCTGAACCAGTCTTATTATTCCACTACGTTTTTCGCGTTGCAGCCCCTCACTCAGCGGCCATTTCCCTACTGGGGTCGCATCGAGAGCCGCGACTCCGGTGGCACCGCCTTCTATGATGCCTTACAAATCGAAGTCAACCGCCGCTACCAGCACGGATTGACCTTCACGGGCGCGTACACGTGGGCCAGCAGCATCACGGACACGGGGGGGCCCAATCCCAACAGCTTTGGCGGCGAGACGGGTAACGGCCGCATCATGGATTCGCTAAACCGCAGCGAGAACCGAGCCAACGACTACGGCACGCGCCGTCACCGCTTCATTAGCACGGCCGTGTACGAACTGCCGTTCGGCAAAGGCCGCGCTTTCATGAATCATGCCAACCCATTCGTGAACGCCGCACTCGGTGGATGGCGGATCAGCTCGATTCTTCTGCTGCAGACAGGTCCGCACGTCACCCCGTACTTCAATGGTGGCGACCCGTCTGGTACCGGATCGGGCTTCTACCGCACTCAGCGGCCGGACCGTATCGCTTCCGGCAACGTCTCCAACCAAAGCGTCAATCAGTGGATTGACCGCAACGCTTTTGTCTGTCCGGGGCAGACCGCCGGCAGCGCCAATCAGTTCAACTGCAACATTGGCATCAACCCAGCGAGTGATCTTCCGCCGATTGGTCGATTCGGTAACTCGGGCGAGGGCATTCTCACTGGTCCTGGAACCGTCAATCTCTCGATGAGCTTTGGTAAGACGTTCAACATCACTGAGCGCCTTTTGGCGAAGATTGAAGGCAGCTACACAAACCTGCCGAATCACATCAACTACGCTGATCCGAAGCTAAACTTCACCAGCAGTTCGTTCGGCAAGATCACCTCAGAACGCGGTTCCGAATTCGGCGGTCACCGTACCGGCCAAGTGGGCGTCCGGCTGGAATTCTAACGCGCGCAAGCTACCCGGGGACCTCCAGTATGGAGGTCCCCATTTTTTGCGCTACCGCTGCCGCTCCGCCGCCCGCTGGCCGCTCTGTTATTCTGGTTCTGGCCGGTCGCTCGAGGACAATTTGTGGATCTCAATCTCGATACGCTGAAGCGCACAATTCTGGAGTATCTGGAGAGCTCCGGGTTCGCCGTGTTTCGCAGCCATCCGGGCGGTTTGGAAAGCTTGCCGATGGTGACCTGGGATACCGAGCGCTATCCCGATTACCAGATGTTTCTCGAAACGGCCCGGAAAATCGGCTGCAAAATGATCCTGTTCGCGGCGCGCGATTTCGACGAAAGCGAGATCGAAGACGCGCTCGAGCAACTGGACGATTGTGAAGTGCCGGCTGAGCTGCGCGTGGATCTGGAGCGGCGCGTGCGTTCCATGCGCGGCTACGAAGGCGTAACGTGCTCGCTCGAGCTGGCCTTCGACCACCACGGCCGCATGTACATCTACGAACTGCGCCCCGATTGGTACGAAGAGTTCCTCGGCGCCTGCGATGAAATCACCAGCAATCTGCCCGGCGAAGAGGAAGAGGACGATGGCACGCTGGGCGGATTTTATTCCAACAACTGAGCCCGCATGGCCCAACCGGCGCGCTGGCTGCTTCCACATTTAGATCGCGGTGAAATCGAAGCTCTGGCGAAAGAACTTGGCTTGGGAATTCCCGCCACGGGCGTGCTTTACACGCGCGGCTTTCGCGACAACGCTTCCGCTCGCCGGTTCTTGTGCCCATCGCTCGACGATTTGCACGATCCTCTAACCATGCGCGGCATGGATTGTGCCCTCGATCGCCTTATGCGCGCCATCCGCGATCACGAGAACATTTTGATCTACGGCGATTACGATGTGGACGGCACGACGTCCGTCGTGGTGCTCAAGCGCGCCATCGAGCTGGCGGGCGGCGCGGCGGATTTTCACGTGCCCGACCGTTTGAAGGAAGGCTACGGGATGCGGCCCGAGGCGGTTGAGGCGGCATCGGCACGCGGCGTATCGCTGATCATCAGCGCCGATACCGGCATCCGCGCCGCCGAAGTGGTGCGCCGCGCGCGCGAGCTTTCAATCGACGTCATCATCACCGACCATCACCTGCCGGAGGCTGAACTGCCGCCGGCTGTCGCCGTATTGAATCCCAACCGTCACGATTGCGGCTATCTGGAAAAAAATCTCTGCGGTGTCGGCGTGGCGTTCAAGCTGGTGCAGGCGCTCTTGGGGCAGATGGATTGGCCGGAGGCGAAGCTACGCCGCGTGCTTGAATCATTCCTGAAGTTGGTCGCTATTGGCACCGTGGCCGATGTGGTGCCGCTCACCGGCGAAAACCGCATCATCGTGAAACATGGCCTGAGCGGCTTGGGTGATGTGCGCAATCCCGGGCTGCGCGCGCTGCTCGAAGTGGCCGGCTTCACTGGCGGAAGCGTTCCCTCCGCCATGCAGGTGGCGTTCCGCATCGCGCCGCGCATGAACGCCGCCGGACGCATGTCTACCGCGAACGATGTCATCGAAATGCTGCTGACTCATGACACGGACCGCGCGCGGGTGCTGGCCGAACGGTTGCACGCCTTCAACACGGAGCGCCAGAAGACCGAGACCGACATTGTCGAAGCGATTCTTGACGAGTGCGAACGCGCACCGGTGGATGATGCGCAGCCCGCGCTGGTTTTCTGTGCTGCCAACTGGCACCGAGGTGTCCTCGGCATCGTGGCCAGCCGCCTGGTGGAGCGCTTCCATCGCCCGGTTTTTGTGCTGAGCGAAGATCCCGAGCAGGGTTTGGCACAGGGATCCGGACGCAGCATACCGCGTTTTCATCTGCTGGATGCCCTGGAATCGATGCCCGAGTTGTTCGTGAAGTTCGGCGGCCACAGCCACGCTGCCGGGCTGACGCTGCCGGGAGAAGATGTCGCGGCCTTTCGCCGGAGGTTGCAGGACTACGCCGGTGCGCGCCTGACGCCGGATGACTTCCGCTCGGAGATTGAACTTGATGGCACAATCACGTTGCGCGAGATCAATGAACGCACCGTGGCCGAGATTACCTCCCTCGCACCCTTCGGCTGCGGCCATCCTGCTCCACTATTCGCGGCGCTAAACGTGGAGGTGGCCGGCCGGCCGGTTGTATGGAAGGAAAAACATCTGCGCGTGCCGCTGCGCCAGGACGGGCGTATGCTCTGGCTGAAGGCGTGGGGCTTTGCCGAGCGCATCGGAGAACTGGCCCCGGGCTCGCGCGTGGATGCGGCCGTTGTACTGGAAGAGGACGCTTACGCGGCTGCGAACGGCCTGCCGGGCTGGAGCGCTGTACTGCGCGACGTACGGCCGGCGGAAGTGGGTGCATGACGGGGCGCGGTGTTATTACAGCCCTCTGGTCTCCCTGGCGCTGGTACCAGGAAAAAATCCGACTCATTCTCGAACTGTCCAACGAGCGTGACCGGTTGCGACGCGAACTGTCCGACGAGCGGGACCGGTTGCGACGTGTGCTCGATGAGTCGGCCGCCCTACAGTCTGTCGCACCTGGTCACTTCTACTCCCCAATCCCATCGAAAAATGACGTCAACGAGCATTTGGTTAAACAAGCTCGCCAGACGCCACTCAGGGAATTACCCGCGATCATGATGAATGATCGACTACAGATGGAGTTAATGGAGTCTCTCAAGCACTACTATTCGCGAGTTCCCTTTCGAGCCGAGCCCGTGGAGGGCTTGCTCTACCACCTCGACAACCCTAATTACCCACACAGTGACGGCATCATTTTGTTTTGTATGCTGAACCACTTGCGTCCACGGCGGCTCATCGAGATCGGATCCGGATACTCGACCTGCGCAATTCTGGATACGAATCGCTTGTTTCTGGATTCCCAGATGCAGATCACGTGCATTGAGCCGCATACGGAGTTATTGCGGTCGCTGCTGGTGAATTCCAATGACGTCTTGACCATCGTCGAGAGTAAGTTGCAGGATGTACAGATCGATATCTTCGATCAGCTTGATGGAGGCGATATCTTATTTATCGACTCCAGCCACGTCTCGAAGGTGGGCAGCGATGTGAATTATATTATTTTTGAGATACTGCCGCGACTCAAGACGGGAGTCGTCATCCACATACATGACATTTATTTTAATTTCGAATATCCAGGCGTGTGGTTGCGTGAAGGCCGCGCTTGGAATGAAGCTTACTTGCTGCGCGCATTCCTAGAATATAATGAGCACTTCCGCATCTTACATTTCAGCAGTTACGTGCAAAATTGGCACGAAGACTGGTTCCGTAAGCACATGCCGGAAACGTTAGTGAATAAAGGCGGCTGCTTCTGGATGGAAAAGATATGATCAAGCGGCGCTTTAGCTGGCGTCTGTTGCTCTTCACGCTCCTACTTACTGCTGCACCGGCACGGTCCGAGGATTGGCCGCAGTGGCGCGGCCCCCATCGCGACGGCTCCTTGAGCAGCGCCGCGGCCCCCTCCGTATGGCCCGACCGGCTCAAACCGCGGTGGAAGGTTACGGTCGGCGAAGGGCACGCGTCTCCGATTTTCGCCGGCGGCAGGATTTTCGTTTTTACGCGACAGCAAGGGAAGGAGGCGGCTTCGAGTATCGATCCTGCAACCGGCAGAGTTGTCTGGCAACAATCGTACGGGGCGCCATACACCATGCATCCCGCGGCGACCTGGCATGGCGAAGGTCCGAAGTCGACACCTCTTTTCAGTGAGGGTAGGCTTTATACTTTTGGCATCAGCGGCATCCTGACGTGCTTTGACGCCGCCACGGGCGAGGTGCGCTGGCGCAACGAGTTTTCCAAACAGTACAAGGCGACGTGGCCGGCGTTCGGAACCGCCATGTCGCCGGTCGCCGATCGCGGACTGCTCATAGCGCACGTGGGCGGGCCCGACAATGGCGCGCTCACGGCATTCGATGCCCAAACCGGCGCCGAGAAATGGCGCTGGGCGGGCGACGGACCGGCCTATGCTTCGCCCATCATCGCCAACCTTAGTGGCACGCGACAGGTTGTGACCGAGACGCAGAAAAATCTGGTGAGCGTGGCTGAGGCAACAGGGCAACTGCTCTGGAAGATTCCATTCACCACGGATTACGTGCAGAACATCCCGACTCCCCTGCTCTACGGGGACCTGGTGATCTTCTCCGGCCTGGCCAATGGAATCTTTGCGGTCCGCGCTACCGCGAAGGACGGGAAGTGGGCGACTCAAACCGCGTGGCGCAACGACGGCGTGGCGTTATACATGAGTTCGCCCGTCCTGGCCGGTGATCTGATCTTCGGCTTCTCCCACTACAAGAAGGGTGAGTTCTTCTGTATCGACGCGCGCACCGGCGCCACCAAATGGACCAGCCCGCCGCGCCAGGGCGATAACGCGGCGGTGATTGTGAGCGGCGGTAACCTGATCTTGCTGCGCGACGAAGGGGAGCTGATGATCGTCAAGGCCGGCGGCAAGGCCTTCGAACCGCTGCGACGCTACACCGTGGCCGACAGCCCCACATGGGCACACCCGCTGGTGCTCCCAAATGGGGTGGTGATCAAAGACAAAACGACGCTGGCGCTGTGGAGCGTGGAGTAACTATGAGTTTCTTGCTCTACAAAACCTGTTTCAATTCTTGCTCGAACTTCTCCAGATCTGTCTCATCATTATAGAAATGCGGTGAGACTCGTAAGTTCCCGTGGCGCGCCGCCACCTCCACCTTGCGCGCGTGCAGCTTGCGAGCCAGGTCGCGCGGGTCCCGGTCTCCGAAGCGCGCAGTCACCACGGGACTATCGTAGTGAGGATCGAGGTCGGCAATCAGGCTCCCTCCCGCGCGGCGCAGTACATCGCGAGTCATGGCGGCCAGATGCATCACTCGCTGTTCGATGGCGGGTGGCCCGATCTCGAGCATCATCTCGATCGATGCCGCCATGCCGTAGAGTGGTCCGAAAGCCAGCATGCCGCTCTCGTACTTCTCCGCTTTTGTGCCGAACTCCGGCACGCCGTGGTGCAGATTCTCATGATCCCGCCAGGCGTGGTGGCTGCGCCATCCGATCACATTGGGCTGCAGCCATGCGCGCACGGCGGGATCGATGTACATGAATCCCGCGCCCGCGGGCGCAAGCATCCACTTGTAGCCATTCACCGACAGCATCGACGGCTGTATGGCCGGAATATCCAATGCAAGCGCGCCCAGTCCTTGCGTGGCATCTACATAAAACAGCACGCCGCGCTCTCGCAGAAATGTGGATATCTCCGCGAGCGGCGGACGAAATCCGGTCGAGTAATTCAACATGCTAATCGCAACCAGGCGCGTGCGGGGGGTGACTTTCTCGTAAAGCCGCGCGAACGGTGTTTCGAGAAATTCCACGCCGCGCCCCGCCAGGTGGTTC
>DATLVQ010000042.1:0-4351 GCA_035577325.1 Bryobacteraceae bacterium
GCCGTTCGTAGTGGGCCGCGAATCGAGCGTGCGTGCCTTGGAAGAAGCGCTGGCGGCCGACAAGAAGAATTTCCTCGCGACCCAGCACGACGCCTCCATCGACGAACCTAAGTCCAACGAGATCTACCAGGTCGGCACCATCGTCAACATCGTCCAGAGCCTGAAGCTGCCCGACGGCAACATCAAGGTCCTGGTGGAAGGCGTCGAGCGCGGCAAGGTTGTTACGGTCAGCGAAGACGAAGGTTATTTTCGAGCCGTCGTCAAGACCTTTCACTATAAGGTCGAAACCGGGCCGCAACTCGAGGCGCTCACCGGGCGCGTCACCACTCTGTTCGAGCAGTACGTCAAGCTCAGCCAGAACCTCAACTACGAAACAATGATTGCCGCGGTCCGGGTGGACGATCCCGGCAAGCTTGCCGATACCGTGGGCGCCAACCTGCAGCTCACCATCGAAGAGAAGCAGGATCTGCTTGAGATCTTCGATCCCATCGACCGCCTGACACGCGTAGCCGAGATGCTCGACATAGAGATCGAAAAGCTCAACGTCGACCGCACCATTCAAGGCCGCGTGAAGCGCCAGATGGAGAAGGCGCAAAAAGAGTATTACCTCAACGAAAAGATCAAGGCCATCCAGAAGGAACTCGGCCGCGGCGAGAAGAGCGAGATCGATGAGCTGAAAAAGCGCATCGAGACCGCGGGCATGACCAAGGACGCGCTCGACAAGGCCATGGCCGAGTTGAAGCGCCTGGAAAACATGCCGCCCATGTCGGCGGAGTCCACCGTATCGCGCAACTATCTCGACTGGCTGCTGGCGGTGCCGTGGAAGAAGAAGTCCAAGGAGATCCGCGACCTTAAGTTCGCCGAAGGCGTGCTCGAGTCGGATCACTACGGCCTGGAGAAGATCAAGGAGCGCATCCTGGAATTCCTCGCCGTGCGCCGCCTGGTCAAAAATCCCAAGGGCTCGATCCTATGCTTCGTCGGGCCTCCCGGCGTGGGCAAGACGTCGCTCGGCATGTCCATCGCCAAGGCGACCGGCCGCAAATTCGTCCGCCTGTCGCTAGGCGGCGTGCGCGATGAGGCCGAAGTGCGCGGCCACCGTCGCACCTACATCGGCGCTTTGCCCGGCCAGATCATTCAGATGATGAAGAAGGCTGGCACGCGCAATCCCGTTTTCATGCTGGATGAAGTCGATAAGATGTCCACCGACTTCCGCGGCGACCCGTCCTCGGCGCTGCTCGAAGTGCTCGATCCGGAACAGAATTTTATGTTCATGGATCACTATCTCGACGTCGAGTACGACCTGAGCCAGGTCTTCTTCATCGCGACGGCCAACGTGCTGCACACCATACCGCCGGCGTTGCAAGACCGCATGGAAGTGATCCGGCTTTCCGGCTACACCGAGTACGAAAAGCTCGAGATCGCCAAGCGTTTTCTGGTCCGCAAGCAGATGGAGCAGACCGGCTTGGGCGCTAAGCAGATCGAGTTCACCGATGCGGGCATTGCCAGCCTGATTCAGTTCTATACGCGCGAAGCGGGCGTCCGGAATCTGGAGCGCGAGATCGGTAACATCTGCCGCAAGACGGCGCGCAAAGTGGTCAATCATGAAAGCGCGCTGCCCAAGAACAAGACCGAGCTCGCGGGCGAGATCATCACACCCGAAAAGTTGCCGGACCTGCTCGGTCCCAACAAATTCCGCGATCTGACCACCAACCACAAGAACGAGGTCGGCGCCGCCGTCGGGCTGGCATGGACGGAAGTTGGCGGCCAGATACTGACTACGGAAGCCACGTTGATGGAAGGCAAGGGTAAGCTAACGGTCACAGGCAAGCTGGGCGACGTGATGCAGGAGTCCGCGCAGGCCGCGATGAGCTATATCCGCTCGCGGGCGCATCAGTTCGGCCTCCCACGGGATTTCTATCGCAACCTGGATGTGCACCTGCACATTCCCGAGGGCGCTATCCCGAAGGACGGCCCTTCCGCGGGCATCACCATCGCCACTACCATCTGCAGCGCGCTGACCAGAATCGCGGTTCGCGGCGATATCGCCATGACCGGCGAGATCACGCTGCGCGGCAAAGTCCTTCCTATCGGCGGGCTCAAGGAAAAGTTGATGGCGGCGCACCGCCATGGAATCTTCGAAGCCATCATGCCGGCGGACAATCAGAAGGACCTGCCCGATATTCCGGACAACATCCGTAACGTGATGAAGCTCCATTTCGTCGAAGACATGGACGAAGTACTCAAGATCGCGCTGGAGCGGGAAATTGTGGCGCTGCCTATGCCCGCCGCGGTGGAAGTGGCGGCTCAGCCCGCTGAGGAAACCCGGGCGCACTGATAGCGGTCTGGCATGCGGCCAGACCCAGGGGGTTTGCCCCGCGCCTCGATTTTTGATAGGTTGTTAGCAGATTTCATCGTTAGTGCGGCCTCGCCGGACCGGTTCCCCTCCGACGGCTTGGCTGAAATCGCATTCTTAGGGAGAAGCAACGTCGGAAAGTCCAGCCTGATCAATGCCATGGTCGGGCGCAAAGGACTGGCCCACACCAGTAACACACCGGGTCGCACACAAACGATCAATTTTTATCGGGTCACGGGTGGGGCCGCCAGCTTAGGCGCTTGTTACTTCGTCGATTTTCCGGGATATGGTTATGCGAAGGTTTCCCGGAGCGAAATCGACGGCTGGAAAAAGCTCATTGAAAACTATTTGTTAAATCGGACGATGCTCCAGCTTTCGCTCGTCATTCTGGATGCCCGGCGGGGTTGGATGCCTCCGGATCTGGAATTGAAGCAGTGGCTGGAGGCGAATCATCAGCCCTATCTGGTGATCGCCACAAAGATGGACAAACTCAACCAATCGGACGCACACCGGAACATGGCCGCCATTCGCGAGAGTGGCGCCGATCCGCTGGCATGCTCGGCCGTGACAGGCCGGGGAGTGAGGGAAATTTGGCAAGCGATAGCGACAACACAACACCGCCGGTAAATACGGCCCCGCCGCAAGAGAAAACAGAGAAAACCCGTGATGCAGCCACCCCCGTGGAAAAGCCAGCGGAGAAAGTAGCCACTGCCGCACCCGTGGCGCCGCCAGCGGACGACGGCGAACGCCCGGCTGTCGACCGCCCCCAGCGTACAACGGAACGCGTGGAGCGCCCCGAGCGCGGCAACCAGCGAGAAGGAGGCCGCCCGGACAACCGTGGCGGCGATCGCGGCGACCGACCCGAACAGGGTGGCGGACCGCAGGGCCAGGGCCAGCGCCGCAAGCATAATCCGCAGGCCATTGCGAAGAACGGTTCGCCCACGCTCGACCTGGTCGAGCTGAAGGACATGAGCATTCAGAACCTGAACACCGTCGCTAAGGATCTGGGCGTCGCCGGCGCCGCCGGCCTGCGCAAGCAGGAATTAATCTTCAAGATTCTGCAAACCCAGGCCGAAAAGAGCGGGCTCATCTTCTCCGAAGGCGTGCTCGAGTGCCTGCCCGACGGTTTCGGCTTCCTGCGCGCGCCCGAGTACAACTACCTCCCCGGCCCCGACGATGTCTATGTCTCGCCATCGCAAATCCGCCGTTTCGATCTGCGCACGGGCGATACCATCTCGGGTCAGATCCGACCGCCCAAAGAGGGCGAACGCTACTTCGCGCTCATTAAAGTCGACGCCATCAACTTCGAGCCGCCGGAGGAAGCGCGCAACAAGATCTTCTTCGACAACCTCACGCCGCTCTATCCCAACGAGCGCATGAAGCTCGAGACCGTGAAGGACGGCTACTCTGGCCGCGTCATGGATCTGCTTACGCCCATCGGCAAAGGTCAGCGCGGCCTCATCGTTTCTCCGCCCCGCACCGGCAAGACGATGCTGTTGCAGTCGATCGCCAATTCCATCACCACCAATCACCCGGAAATCTCTCTCATCGTACTGCTGATCGACGAGCGTCCCGAGGAAGTCACGGACATGCAGCGCTCCGTGCGCGGCGAAGTCATCAGCTCGACTTTCGACGAGCCTGCCACACGCCACGTGCAGGTGGCCGAAATGGTCATCGAAAAGGCCAAGCGGCTGGTCGAGCACAAGAAGGATGTCGTGATCCTCCTCGATTCCATCACCCGCCTGGCGCGAGCTTACAACACTATCGTGCCGCCGTCCGGCAAGGTGCTCTCGGGCGGCGTTGATTCGAACGCCCTCCAGCGCCCCAAGCGCTTCTTCGGAGCTGCGCGCAATATCGAGGAAGGCGGCTCGCTCACCATTATCGCGACGGCTCTGATCGACACCGGCAGCCGCATGGACGACGTGATTTTCGAGGAATTCAAGGGTACCGGCAACATGGAAATCCACCTGGACCGCAAGCTGGTGGACAAGCGCGTCT